>JBGSTR010000250.1:0-5244 GCA_041736365.1 Chromatiaceae bacterium
GCGGCGGGGGCGGCGCGCTCACCCGGCTCCGGCAGGGCGAGCGCCGCTGCCACCGGCAATACGGCGGGAGCGTAATTTTGGACGAGATCGAATTCGAGATAACCCTCAAGCACGACAGCGACGAGGACCTACGCCATTACGTGCTCGCATTCGAGGGCACTGCGAGCGTTTGGGTCGAGTCCGAGAGCCTGGACCGTCGGGTCGGGACGATTCGCGGTCACCGCATCGATCTGATCTCCGCGCTCCACGACGGGATCGGACAGCAACAGCTGCTGGAATGCGTTACCCCGGAGATCGCAGAATTTGCCCATTCGGTGTTGGGCGACGAGCGCTGCCTGCTCCCGCCCTCCGATGGCGAGGCACTCGACGCCGAGGAGTGCGACGGCATCGTCTACATTGCCGAGCTACATGTGGAACCCGGGTTTCGCGGTCAGGGTATCGGGACCGAGCTCCTGCGCCGACTCGGTGCGACCATCGATCTGGAGCACTGTCTGATCGCACTCAAGGCGTTACCGTTGCGCGAGGACCCTAGCCGGACCTCCACCCCCGAGGAAGTCCGTCAAGTGAAGACGTTCTACATCCGCAACGGCTTCGACCACGCCAACGAGGAATACATGGTCAAGGACGCCCGCCGCTGCGAGGCGGTCAAGAAACGCCTGGCGGGACGCCGCGCCCAACGTTGACCGCGCGGCGACGCACCCCGGTTAATCGTTTCAGTGCCCGCTGACGTAAGCGTGCAGCGGCTTGGTCTCCTCGAACTGCCGTTGCTGCTCGCTGCTGGCTTCCTGTTGATGGAGATCCTTCCAGCGCGCATAGGGCATGCCGTACACCACCTCCCGCGCCTCGTCGTAGGACAGCGGCAGGTCGCGCGCCTGCGCGGCCTCCAGGTACCACTTCGAAAGACAGTTTCGGCAGAAGCCGGCGAGGTTCATCAGATCGATGTTCTGGACATCGGTGCGCCGCTGCAAATGCTCCACCAGGCCGCGAAAAGCGGCCGCCTCAAGCTCGATTCGGGTCTTCTCGTCCAAGGTATGGTTTCCTCCCAGGGGGATTACGGTGTCTTGCCGATCCCGGTTTTGCGTCTCTCCGGCGCTTGTTCTATCGTGCCGGCCAGCGACGCGATGCGTAGCGCCCGTCACGGCGAAATGGACGCTGTCGCCGTCTTTACAACCGAATCGTCCGGGGGTCCCCCTGCATGAGCGTCGATATCATGCCAACCACGTTTCTCAGCCTGTCGCGCGCCGCGCGTCTGGCGGGAGTAACGCGCGCCGAGCTCCAACGCCGCATTCGCCGCGGCGACATACCCACCTTCGAGGGAGCGGTGACGGTCAACGACCTGCTGCGCGCCTACCCGACCGTCAGCCTCACGGACGACGCGGCACTCGAGCGGGTCGAGCGGATCAAGAGCGAGGCACTGCCCAAGACCAGCGAGCGCGACTCCGTGTTGCCAAGCGCTCAGGTGCTCGTCTCGCGCCTGCGGGTGCTCAGCGAGACACTCGCCCAGCGGATCTCGGCGCTCGAAGCCGCCCAGTCGCTGCTCGAGGAGGTCGGGGGACGCCTCGACGCCCTCCACGGCGTCCCGGACATCGAGCTTGCACAACGGCTTGTCGAGACTAGGGCATGGCTTGCGGACGCTCGCGCCGCCCTCGCCGCTCACCCCAAGCCCGACGAGCGGGCGCAACTTTTTGCCAAAGACACCTTCCTTCGCATCATGGCAGCGAATGTCAAACTGATCCCGAGCGGTCACGAATTCTTCGTCGAGGGTACTGAATCCATTCTCGACGCCTCGGTGCGCGCCGGGCTCAAGCTCAGCTACGGCTGCTCCAGCGGCAACTGCGGCGCCTGCAAGGCACGCGTCGCCAGCGGCGAGACCTGGAAGATTCGGGACCACGACTACGTGCTCAGCGAGCGCGAGAAGCGCATGGGCTACATCCTGACCTGCTCCTGCACCGCGGTCACCGACGTCGTGATCGAGGCGGCGGAGGCGCTGTCGGTTCAGGATCTTCCCCGTCAGGAAATTCGCGGCAGCCTGCGCAAGCTGGAGCAGTTGTCAGCCGATCTCATCTCGCTGAATGTACAGACGCCGCGCACCCAGACACTGCGTTTCATGGCCGGGCAACGCGCGCGGCTGACGCTGGAGGATGGGTCCTCGCGCGAGGTGCCGATCGCGAGCTGCCCATGCAACGGGCGCAACCTCTGGTTCTATATCCGGCGCGAGGACGATGCCTTCTGTCGCAGCGTCTTCGCGGGGCTGCACCATGGCCACATGGTCACCGTGGAAGGACCCGCCGGCGACTTCGTGCTGCGCGAGGATTCACCGGAGCCCGCCGTGTTCGTTGCCTATGGCGACGGGATTGCGCCGGTAAAAAGCCTGATCGAGCATGCGGTGTCGATCGACGTCATCGAATCCTTTCATCTCTACTGGGGCACCAGCCACCCGGAGGGGCACTACAACGGCAAGTGGGGACGGGCGTTCAAGGAATCGCTCGACAACTTCGGCTTCACCCCCTTGTTGACCGAACGGCCGGAGGACTTGTTGGCGGTGCTGCTCGCGGATCTCCCGGACCTAGCCAGGCTCCGCTTCTACGTCGCCGGCCCGGCGGAGCCGGCGGATCGAACGTGCGCGCTCCTGCGCCAGCGCGGGATTGAGGCGGACCGTATCGCGGTCGAGCACACCGCGAGCTAGAGGAAACGCTGATCTACTGCGTTTCCCACACGGGCCAGGGATAGCCCGGCATTTTCAGGCGACGTCAGCGGCAAGAAAATAGAGCGGGTCGAATACAGGGACGGCTTCCGGCGCGGAAATTGGCGCGCGGTCGCGTTTTCTTGGTCCGGAAGCGCGACCGGAGCCGCAACATGAGACGGGGTGAAGTGAGAAGCCGGCAGCCACGTTTGCCGGGGACTAGGTCTGTGTCGATGAGGCGGAAGCCGTAGAGTGGCGACGGTGCTCTCGATTGGCGGCGCGCCCCTTCCCTCGGAAAGACGGCTACATCCCTGTAGCCGCAGAACATACTTTGTCCGAAAGCACGACGAGGCACCAGCCGGTGCCTCGTCGTGCGCGGACGATCGATCAACGCATACCGGACATGCCGCCCATGCCGCCCATGCCCGACATTCCGCTCATGCCACCCATACCCGACATACCCGACATACCGCCCATGCCCGACATACCGGACATGCCACCCATACCGGACATGCCGCTCATTCCCATCGGATGCAGCATAACGCCCTGATCCGTAGCGGTATAAGTCCCGTACATGCCGGCCATACCGGACATCCCGCTCATGCCGCCCATGCCGGACATTCCGCTCATGCCGCCCATGCCGGACATTCCGCTCATGCCGCCCATACCGGACATGCCGCTCATGCCGCCCATACCGGACATGCCGGACATGCCGCCCATGCCGGACATGCCGCTCATGCCGCTCATGCCGGACATTCCGCCCGCTTGAACGAGCGAAGCGCCGGCCATAGCGACTCCAAGACCCATGGCGGCTACTAGCATTCTGACTTTCATATCAATTTGACCTCGATGGTGGTGTGGGAAATCGATGCGTAAAGAGCAAACGGCTGCAAGCAACATTGGGACCAGCATCCTGCGCGACTGCTCACCATGTCCCCGAAAGCCGATATAACTTATTGACTTGTATGGTCATAGACGACAATAAGCGGCACCACTAAAGGTCGGTTGCGGCGACCCCTAGGACGTATCGGCCGAGACCTCGTTCTGCCATTTCGTCAGAAACCCTTCATTCAAAACTACGAAAAAGGAGCACACCGCCTGCTTGGTCAGTCACTTAGGACACGTGCCAAAGTGTCAGCCGTTCCCTTTCAATTCCTCCAAACGAGCAGCCACGATCGCGTTCCGCTGCAAGGAAACGGACCGCGAAGCAGGCGTCGGTCATTTTGCGCGATACCCTTTTTCGCAACGCCCCATCCGCGGAAGGGATCTCTTCGTGAGCACCTGTTCCCTCGACTCGGACCCTGGTGCGAAGCTGGCGGTGACCCGACTTTTCGGGATTGTCTGCCCACCGGAAATCGTGCAATCTTGCCGCTGGATCCGAAAGAAATGCAGTGATTGGCAGAAAATGCAGGATTTCGGCGGCGCCTTCGGATTGGCTTTTCGATTGGTCCTGGCGGGGGATGCGGATCTACTGGAGATCGTCGCGCTCTCGCTGCGAGTGAGTCTTACCGCGGTCGCGATCGCCTGCGCAATCGGTCTGCCCTTCGGGGCCGCGATCGCCATCGTCCGGTTCCGTGGGCGAACGGCCGTCATCGTGCTGCTCAACGCCCTGATGGGTCTGCCACCCGTGGTCGTCGGTCTTCTGATCTACCTAATGCTCTCGAACGCGGGCCCGCTCGGCTGGCTGCAACTCTTGTACACACCGGGCGCAATGATCGTCGCCCAGGCGGTTCTGATTACGCCGATCGTCGCGGCTCTCTCGCGGGAGCTCGTCGAAGGACTGAACAATGAGTATGCCGAGCAGTTCCGCTCGCTGTGCGTCCCCCCGTCGACCGCCGTTCGCGCCCTCCTTTGGGACGCTCGCTACAGCCTACTGACGGTCGCCCTGGCGGGTTTCGGACGGGCAATCGCGGAAGTCGGCGCGGTGATCATCGTCGGCGGCAACATCGATCACCTCACCCGGGTAATGACGACCGCCATCGCACTGGAAACATCCAAGGGCGATCTCGCACTCGCGCTGGCGCTCGGGATTGTGCTCATTACGCTTGCCCTGACGGTCAATGCAGCCCTAATGATGCTGCGACTGACCATGACGAGGTATGCGTATGCTTGAGGCGGTCGCCGTGGGCGAGCCCGTGCGACCGGCGCAGGCGATCGAGCGGCCCGCAACCGCGGGAGAGACCCGCGGCCTGCTTTATCGCGCGGGCGACCGGTCCCTGATCGATCGTATCGATCTGACCATTCCAAGCACCACCCTAACCGTGGTCATGGGTCCCAACGGGGCCGGCAAGAGCCTGTTGCTGCGCCTGCTCCACGGCCTGCTGACCCCCACCGCCGGGGAAGTCTTGTGGGGTGGTCGGCCGCCCGACGATGTCCTGCGCAAACAGCAGGGGATGGTCTTTCAACGACCGATGCTGTTGCGCCGCTCGGTGGCCGCGAATATTCGTTTCGCATTGAAGCTGCGCGGCGACGCGACCGCCGAGCAGGTTACCGAGATCCTGCGCGAAGTCGGACTGGACACCCGCGCGGCTCAGCCGGCGCGACTGTTGTCGGGCGGCGAG
>JBGSTR010000254.1:0-7512 GCA_041736365.1 Chromatiaceae bacterium
CGGCTCCGCCCGCATCGTCAGGGTCGTCCGCGCGGCGCAGTCGGTCGGCGGGTGCGGGCGACGGCGCCATTTCGATCAAGGCCGACACCAAGAACAATGCGCTGCTGGTGCTGGCGAGCCAGGAGGAGTATCGCTCGGTGGAGTCGGCGATCCAGAAGCTGGATGTCCCGGCGCGCCAGGTGCTGATCGAGGCCACGATCGCCGAGGTCCAGCTCTCGGACAACATGAGCTACGGAATACGCTGGTTCTTCGAGTGGGGGATCGGCGGGTACCGGGCCGCGACCGGATTGGGGGCGCCGCTGCCCCAACAGGTCGGCGGCCAGGGCCTGAGCATGGCCATATTCAACGACCTTGGCGAGGTTCGGCTGTTCTTCGACATCCTGGGCGCGGAGACCGAGGTCAAGTTCCTGTCCGCGCCCCAGGTAGTGGTGGTCGACAACGAGGTCGCGAACTTCCGCGTCGGTGACCAGATCCCGATCGTCACGCGGGCGTCGCAGAGCACGGTCAGCCCGGGCGCGCCGATCGTCAGCGAGGTCGAATATCGCGATACCGGCACCCTGCTCACGGTCAAGCCGCGCATCAACGCGGGCGGCATGGTGACGCTGAACATCAGCCAAGAGGTGAGCAATCCGGGCTCCGCCGCGGTTGGTGTAAATCCGCCCATCGCCCAGCGGAACATCAACAGCACGGTGGTCGTGCACAGCGGCCAGACGGTGGTGCTCGGTGGCCTGATCCGAGAGAACAAGGCCAAGGCCAGGTCGGGGATCCCGGGCCTCATGGAGGTACCCGTGGTGGGCTCGCTGTTCAGCAGCACCACCAACGACGTGAGCCGTTCCGAGCTCATCGTAACCGTCACCCCGCGGGTCATTTCGAACCCGTTCGAGTATCAGGAAGCCACCGAAGAGATGCGCCGGCGCGTCAAACGCGCGACCAACGTGGAGAGCTCGGCGCGCTACTAGCCAGACCTCGCGCGTTCGGCGCCGAGTGTCGGCCGCCGTCCTCACGCAGGGCGGCGACTTCGATCGATTCCGATCCGCCAGGCGATCGCGAACGCACCCGCGGCCGAAGCGGTTTTCGGGTGCCCAAGAGTGAGGGTACCCGGGCAGAGCGCGGCGTCGGCTCCACGTCCCCGCAGCGCGGCCGTTACCGCCGCGGTCAGTTCTGAATATCCCGTTGATTCAATGAGAAATACCGGACGCTTGCCGTGTGCCGCGGAGGCTCTACGGCTACCCCCACCGTTCCCCCCGAACCTGTACCTCCGGACAGGGCGATACCTGTACCAAAGGCCAGGTGCCGATGGCCATCGGTACAGTAGTAGTCGTACGGTCGCCCATTTAAAGTTCAAGTCAAGATATCCGTCGGTGAATATCGCTCATTGCGAATCATCGGCAACCGCTGATGGGTTTCGCACGCGTTTCGGGAGAACGGAGAGCGCAGCACAAAACATCCGTACCGAGTGCGCCTCGCGGCGTCCACCCATAGTCTCGATGCGGACTTGGATCCTAAGGAGCCTAGTGCAATGGACCCCATCGAAGAACGTGACCTCGGCACCTGCACGCGGAAATGCCTGCGGTTCGACCCGAAAAAGCATTCGCGCCGAGCCGCACGCTAGTGTGCGTTTCTGGCCGCCGAGCCGGATCCGCGTTGCTCCGTCCCGCGGGCCGCTTAGACAGTGTGATCGCCCCTTGGCCCGCAGCGACGGGAACGGCCCGATACCAAATTTTTCAACGACGTAGAACCATCTGCGCCTCCCCCCCCGCGGCGGCTCAGGCTCGGCAATTCTTGGATAAGGAGGCTTGAATGAAGAATACGCATCGACTCTCGGCGACCGCGGCGGCCTTGCTGCTCGCCGCTGCCGTCCCATCGGCGCAGGCGGCGCTCAACGCCGTCGACCCCGGTCCGTACGTGGCAGCGAACGGCTTCTTCCCCGCCTGGTATCAGGACACGAACGCCGTAACCTTGGATCTCTGCCTGTCCACCGCGGCCGGGCCCAACGGGCCGATGTGCGTCCTACTGCCGAATCCCGGAATCTTCGACGACACGCTACCGATCGTCTTCCCGACCAACTTCCCGGACGAGTCCTTCTGGTTTACCGGTGACGCCAGCATCGCCGCCGGCAATGTGACGCTGGACTACATCTCGGCGCTCGAGGCGGCGTTCGGTGGCGGCGTACCGGCCGCGAATGACCAAATCGCCTTCGCCCGCATCCGCATACGCGCCGACCTCCCCGCCAATGCCCCGGCCGGCGCCTACACGGTGACCCATCCCTACGGCGTGGAGGTTTTCAACGTCACGGCCGGAGGCACCCGCGCCATCAACCTGACCCGCGATATCGGCATCGGGGCGCCCGGTGACTTCACCGGCGCGCTGGCCGGCGACATCGGACCCTTCCTGCGCAGCGTCAACGGCCCCTACGCCGTGGGCACCGAGACCTTCATCGGCGACCCGAATCTATTCGAGGCCGTGACCGGCAGCCCCTTCGGCACCAACTTCGTGCGCATCGAGGGCCCCGGCGCGTTCGCTACCCGGCAGACGAATCTGTTCTCCGTGTCCGGCAAGATCTCCACGGTCGAGCTGGCGACGCCGTTGCTGATCGAGCGTTCCACCTACACCCGCTTCCCCGGAGGGGCGTCCCAGCAAGACGTCTTCGCCAAGGCGCCGCCGATCGCCAACGTGAGCTTCCTCGACACCGGTGCGAATTCGATCGCGATGACAGACGGAGACGCCAACGGCGCCTGGTTTGGTCAGTCGCGGCTCGATCCGGTGACCTTGCCCGCGAGCGTCGAGGTAACCGCCGATACGACCGTGCAGACCAGTCCGTTGGTGGACCTCGTCCAAATCGTTCGCGCTGAGTACAGCCTTTCCGCCGGCACCCTGACCGTCGTGGCGCAATCCAGCGACCGCCTCGCGAACCCCGTCCTCAGCGCCGACGGCACGCCGATGACGTTGGTCGGCGGTACCGGGCCACGCCAGAGAACCGTCATCCGCGGCCTGATCATCCCGCCCGCCGACGTGACCGTGACCTCCGCCAACGGCGGCACGGACTCGGAGCCGGTGGTCGTTCTCCCTTAAGGCGCGCTCACGAAAGAATCGGAGATCTTAGAAGATGAAAATGCGAACTCAGATGCTCGTGACCGCCTTGGGGCTCGCCGCTCTGGCCGGCACCTCGCAGGCGGCACTCCAGGCAGTCGATCCGGGACCGTACACCGCCGCGACCGGTTTCTTCCCGCTTTATTACTCGGACGGCCGTAACCGCGAGCCACTCTCGCTGGATCTATGCCTGTCCAAGGCGCAAAGCTCCCGCGCGCCGGGGGTGCCGGGTGCGCCCTCCTACATGTGCACCCTGCTGCCGCTCCCGGAGATCTTCGACGATGCGCTGCCGATCGTCTTCCCGGTCAATTTCCCGGACGAGTCGTTCTGGTTTACCGCCGACGCCGCCGTCGTCGGCGGGGGTGTGGACCTTCAATACGGCGCAGCCCTGGAGGCGGCGTTCGGCGGTGGCGTGCCGGCCGCGGGCGATCAGATCTCCTTTGCGCGCATCCGAATCCGCGCCGACGTCACCCAGACGGGCACCTACACCGTGACCCATCCGTATGGCGTCGAGACCTTCGTGGTCACGGCCATCGGCGCGGGCCGCGAGATCAACATGACCCGCGACATCGGCATCGGGGCGCCCGGCGACTTTACCGGTGCCTTGGCCGGCGATGTCGGACCCTTCCTGCGCGGACTCAACGGCCCCTATGTCGAGGTCAACCCGGATACCGGCGCCTTGGAGACCTTCGTCGGCGATCCCAACATCCTCGAGCCCGTACGCGGTAGCCCCAACCGCACCAACTTCGTGCGGGTGGAGGGACCGAACGGCGTGCTCACGCAGCGTCAGTTTGCGGTTTCGGGCCGAATCTGGGACGGACAACGGCCTACCAACGTGGCGGCCGAACGCTCGACCTATCGTCGCGCCTTTGTCGGCGCGTCCTTCGACGTCGAGACCGGCATCGACACCTTCGCCAACACACCGGACTCCAACACCGCCGAGGTCTGTTATCAGCGGACCCTCGACTTGGCCTGCCTGCCCATGGAGACCGACGGCGCGGGCCGCTTCTTCCTCCAGGATGCGGCCCTGCCGCCCACGAGCAACCCGCCGCCCTATGTGATCTTTACCGCGACCGACACCCTGGCTGCGCCGGCCACCACGCCGACTCGCCTGGCCAGCGCACTGGTCGACTCGATATCGATTACGCGGGCGGACTACGACCGCGCCACCGGGACGCTGGTCGTCGAGGCCACCTCCAGCGACGAGGTTGTCGTCCCGCAGCTTGGCGTGGTGGGCTTCGGAACGATGAACGTCATTGCGGGCTCGGCCAATGCCCAGCGCCTGCGGGTTACCGGGCTCACCGAGCCGCCGGCACTGGTGACCGTCTTCTCCTCCGCCGGCGGACGTGATGTCGAGCCGGTGGTGGTGCGAGGTCAGGTCGCGCCGAACACGAACCCGGTCGCCGTCGACGATGATGCCACGACGCCCGAGGACACCGCGGTGGTCATCCCCGTGCTCGCCAACGACAGCGATCCCGACAATCCGCCCGCCGAGCCAGATCGCGGGCTCGTGGTGACGGGGGTATTCGGTGTCGTAAACGGCAGTGCGATCGTCAATCCGGACGGCACCGTCACCTTTGCGCCCGCCTTGAATTTCGTGGACATCGCCGGATTCTCCTACAGCATCTCCGACGGCGCCGGCGGCACTGCTAGTGCGACCGTCACCATCGACATGACGCCGGTGAACGACCCGCCGCGCATCAACTCGCAGCCGCCGTTGGTCGCCACCGTCGGGGTGCCCTACAGCTACGACGTCAACGCGGTCGATCCGGACGCCGGGGACATCCTCACCTACGTGCTGAGCACCGCGCCCGCCGGGATGACCATCGACTCTGCCAGCGGATTGATCCAGTGGACTCCGGACGCCGCGGGCAACCAGCCGGTTACGGTGCTGGTAACGGACAACGGGGCGCCTCAGGGGTCGGACACCCAGTCGTTCACCATCGTCGTGGGAGGCGTCGTCGACTACCGCATCGGACCCTTCGCGGTCGATACGCCCGTCAACGTGGGCGGGATCGGCACCATCCGGATGACCTTCACGAACGTGGGTCAGGTGCAACAGTTGCGTCCGGCGCAGGTGACCGGCGATCAGAACGGCCAGCGCATCTACGACCGTACCCTACAGATCAGTGCCGAGCCGGGGGCGACCCTGGAGGTCTTCTTCCCGAACTTCCAGCCCGTCGCGACTGGCGACATCAGTTGGCGGCTGCAGATCTTCGATGACGTCCCGGACGACGGAGACTTCCGCTCGCGCACGACCGTCGTTCCGCAATGAGGTAGATCGAAACGAGAAAACGGGAGGGGCGTGCCCCTCCCGGCCTTGGATGACAGAGTCGCCGTGCCCCGCGGTTCGGAATGCCCCAACAGCGAAAAAAACGATGGAGGAGTCCGATGTTGACCACCAGCCAGCCCAATGGGGGGGTACCCGGTCCTTGCGGACCGCATACCCCGCACGTGGATCGGAGCTTTCCCGCGGAAAATGCAGCACCCGGAATGAAACGAACAAGCCCAACCTGCTCAAGCGTTCAGGAGATGACAGTGACTAGACTATGCGTTGACGATCCACCGACCGTTTCCGGGGGGCGGGTGCGTCCCGTCCCTATCGGAATACGCCGCCTCTCCGGGCTTGCCGGTATTGCCCTGCTCGGTGCGGGTCTCGCGCCCTATGGCACCGTCGCGGCGGCGGTCCAGTGCGATCGCACCATCGTGGCGAACGTGGTCGTCTTCGACCAGCCCACGGTGTTCAACCGGCTGGGTGCACAGAATCCGAACTGGATCATGTACGCCCTGCGCAATGACGTCGTGAACAGGAACACCGGTCTCCCCGAGGCCGCCGGCGGCGTACTGCGGCCCGGTCAGGTGATGCTGCGTCCCGACCTGCGCACCCGACCCCTGGTGCTGCGCGCCGCGGCCGAGGACTGTCTGGTGGTCAATTTCCAGAACCTGCTGTCCAACGTCGCCAACCCGAGAAACGCGATCCAGGACGGTCTGTTCAACGACGATCAAGTCGCCGACCGCATGGCCGGCTTCCATCCCCAGGGCGTCGAGCTGGTCGGCAGCATCGGTAGCGATGCGAGCTTCGTCGGCAAGAATGCCAACAGCCTGGTACGCCCCGGCCAGAGCACCAGCTACGTCTTCTATGCCCCGCACGAGGGCGCTTACCCCGTGACCAGCTACGGGGCCACCGTGGGCAGCGAGGGCAACGCGGGCAACCACGGGCTGGGCATGTTCGCCATGCTGAACGTCCAGCCGAAGGGTGCGCGCATGTATCGCGGCCAGCTTACCGAAGAGGAGATGCGTCTCGCGACCGTGGGCACCACGCCTTCGGACTGCCTGCCGAGCCAGACTCCCGGCCTGGACTGTACCGCCGGCGGCCAGCCGATCATTGACTACGAGGCCCGCTATCCGAACATCCAGCCCTGGATCTCCGAGGGCAGAGCGGGTCTGCCGATCATCAATATGCTCGACAGCAACGTGCTCTACGTGCACAGCGACATCAATGCAATCGTCGCCGGGCCCAACGCGGACGGCAGCTTTCCCAACGACACCTATCCCCTGGAGAGCGTCGGCAAGCGGGTGCCGAGCCTGCCCAACCGCCTCGAGCCGTTCCGCGAGTTCTCGTCCATTTTCCATGACGAGCAGACCAACGCCCAGGTGTGGCCCCGCTGGTACCTCGATCCGGTGCTCAGCTTCACCCTGCACGGCGTTCCCGACGCATTCATGATCAACTACGGCTCGGGCGGCATCGGCAGCGAGATCATCGCCAACCGCGTTCACGCGGGCCCAATGCACGACTGCACGAACTGCGCCTACGAGGAATTTTTCCTCGCCTCCCAGACGGTTGGCGACCCGGCCATGCTCGTGAACTTTCCGGCCAACTCCGGCATCGAGCAGTGCGATCCGAACGACATCGTCAACACCTGTTTCCGTGACACGGTCAACCTGGCCAACGGCCCGATCCCGGGCAACTTCGCACTGTTCCCGGCCGACCCGGCCAATGTCCACCATGCCTACACCGGCGATCACGTGAAAATCCGCAATATTCACGCCGGGGCGTTCGAGCAGCACATCTTCCACCTGCACAATCATCAGTGGTTGTTCAACCCGAACGACGACAACTCCAACTACATCGACGCCCAGGAGATCATGCCGGGCTCGGGTCATACCTACGAGCTGGTGAACGGCGGCTCCGGCAATCGCAACAAGACCGTCGGCGACGCCATCTTCCACTGCCACTTCTATCCGCACTTCGCCCAGGGCATGTGGTACCACATCCGCAACCACGACGTGTTTGAGGGCGGTACGGTGCTGGCGGTGTCCAACGCCGACGATCCCCAGTCCCCGACGACCGGTTTCCATAATACGAGATTCGCCCTGCGCAGCGGCCAGCCGGCCCCCGGCTCGCGGGCGCTGCCGGACGGC
>JBGSTR010000277.1:0-9842 GCA_041736365.1 Chromatiaceae bacterium
TGAGCGCTTCGAACGACCCCCGGTCGTGGCACACCGCCCCGCCTGCAAGCTCGTACCAGGATTGGCCGCCGCACCAGTCCGGCAACGTATAGCTGCCCTGACGGCGGCGAGGCAGGCAATAGAGCCGGCCGGGGGTGTAGATCAGGTTGTAGCTCCGGCCGCGGGCGTGGAAATCGGCGATGCGCTCCCAAGCGGGTGCGGCCGCCTCGAACACCTCGCACGCGAGCGGATAGGCATCGCTTCCGCCATTGTGTCTCCAGCGCTCCGCGGCGACGGGAAGCGGGTGCTCGCGAACGGTCAACTGCAGGTGCAGGTGATTGACCGAGGCGAATGCACCAAGACTGTTGTAGCCGATCGCGGGCTCCGGCAACCGTTCGCCGAAATCGGCGGCGAGCTGCCAAGCAAAGGCGTGATCACGCGCCCCGAGAAACTGCGGTCGCTCGGCTTTGCGATCCGGGACCAACAACGCATGCAGATCGACGAACGGAAACTTGTTGAACAGAAGATCGATCGAGCGACCAGCGAGCTCGCCACTCCAGAATGTTTCGGCGCGCAGGAACGGCTTGTTAAAGTGAAAACCCGTTCGCTCGAACGGTATCAGCAGTCCATCCGGGCAGGCGGCGGCGGCGCGCGCGGGCCGCAACGCCCGCAGCGGATTAAATTGCAGCTCCCATGGCCCCGCGAGGCGGTGAGTCACCGGCTGGAGGTCGTCGAAACCGATCGCCATCATGCGCAAGAATACGGCGAGGTCGTCGGCTGGCTCGGCGGGATCGGCGCCCCGGCGCAATGCACGCCGACAGGCGTCGGAAAGCTCGCAGAAGCGGCGAGCCAATGTCTCGCGCAGGGCGGGACGGACTTGATCGTCGAAGGCCGCATTGTTGCAGGCAAGGATAAAGGGTCCGAGTCCATCCTGATCGGTCGCCAGACGAACAAGGCCGCCGATGAATGCCGCGCGGTAGGTATCGAGAGAGCGAAATGGATCGTCGGGCACTGCAGCTCTCGCCAGGCGGACCGCGGGGCAGTGGGGCGCCCGGATCCGTTGTTGGGTGAAACTCGAGCTATCGCGGCTCGATCTTGCGAATCGGGGCCTTGACCGAAATGCGGGTGCCGTCGTCGAGGACGAGCGTGAGCGCAAGGTCGGTGCCGGGTACCGGCGGCTCGCGCAGTCCAATCAACATCAGGTGCAGACCTCCGGGCTCGAACGCCACGGTCTCGTCGGGCGGGAGATCGACCCGCTCTAGCCGGCGCATCCGCATCATGCCGTCCTCGTGCAGATGCGCGTGCAGCTCGACCGCCTCCGCGGCGGGGCTCTCCGCGGCGACCAGTGCCCTGGCGTGCGCGGAGTGGTTTGTTAGCGTCATGAACGCCGCCGTGCTCAGCTGCCCCGGAGGCACGGCGTTGGCGTAAGGGTCGCCGACCGAAATCGCACCGGCATTCTCGGCGGTGGCGACCGACCACCCGGTCACGAGCAGGATCAGACTGAAGAAGGCAAGCGCAAGGGACGGGGATCGGCTCATGTCGTGCAAATTCCTTCAGTGGTGTCTTGCGCCGGTATAGGGGGCTGGCTTGTGGGTGGCGGGGTCGGCCGCCACCTTGCGTGCAGTGGGACGTAAGTCTATACGAATTGGCGGTGCGCGGTTCGCTTCCCCGGCCGCCGCTGGGCGAAGGCACGAATACGCTCAGGTTATAAGCAAGATGATTCCGTGTGTTTCTCTGCACTGCGAGGCGAGACCCGCGTGGCCGCGTTGACCGATTGGTGGCGATCACGCCGCCTGGATCGGGAGCGGGCGCGCTTCGAGCCAGGCGACTGGAGCCGTGTTCGGCAAGCCCTCCCCCTGCTCGACGGTTTTAGCGAGGTTGATGCGAGTCGGCTAGAGGAAATGGCACTGCTGTTCCTGCGGGAGAAGCGTCTCGAGCCGGTACAAGGCCTCGAGCTTACCGACCCGATGAGGTTGCTCATCGCGGCCCAGGCGTGCCTTCCCGTGCTCGAGCTCGGGCTCGACTGGTACCGTGGCTGGTACGCCGTCATCGTCTATCCCGCCGAATTCGTACCAGAGCGCGAGACCATGGGCGAGGACGGCGTGGTCGGGATGGAGCGCGAAATCAGGAGCGGCGAGGCTTGGGAGCGCGGACCCGTGATCCTGTCGTGGGCCGATGTCGAGGCCGGTCTCGAGTGCGACGGGTACAACGTCGTGATCCATGAGCTGGCGCACAAGCTCGATATGCGCGACGGCACCGCCAACGGAAGACCGCCGCTACACGCCGATATGTCCGGGGCGACCTGGAGTGCGGAGCTGTCGGCCGCGTACGCGGACCTCTGCCGGCGTGTCGACGGCGGCGAAGACACCCCGATCGACCCCTATGCCACCGAATCGCCGGCGGAATTCTTCGCCGTGGTTAGCGAGGCCTTCTTCGAGCTGCCGGATCTGCTCGAGGGCGAGTACCCGAGTGTCTACGCCCAACTAAGGTCCTTCTACCGTCAGGATCCGCTGGCGCGGCTACACCGGCTGGGGTGAAGCGCCGCGAGGCGGGGCGCACTCTTGGAAGATGCGTTTATCGCAGTCGGCGCAGGCGTTCTTGTCCAACTTCTGGTAGATCCCGTGGATCGCGGCATCCTTTGCCTGGAAGACATTCCGCGCACCCGTGGCGTCCATGCAACCGCATCGTTCCAGCGCCTCCCACAGACCCTGCTTGACGTTGATCAGGTACAGGCCGCCCCCCGCCTCCTTGCGCCGTTTCGCTTCGCGCGCCAAGGCCTCCCCGCCCTGGAGGTCGACGAAGTTGATCCCGTCGGCGAGCACGGCGAGGTGCTTTTGCTTGGGATAGCGCGCCCGCAAGACGTCGAATGCCTGCTCGACATGGGCGACCGAGCCGAAGAACAACGAGCCGTCGATGCGCACGAAACGCAGCTGCGGACACTGCGAAACGCCGGATTCGCTCGAAAACGCTCGCTTCGGGAGCCGCGGATCGGGTGCCAAGGTGACGATGCGCGGCTTCGACGTACGCTCAAGGTAAAGCACCAGGGACAGCAGCACGCCGGAGAAGATCGCAAACTCCAGCTCCAGAAACAGCGCGGAGAGAAAAGTCACCAGGAACACCGCGGACTCACGCTTGGAGGCATGGAAGATGTGCCCGATCTCCTTGAAATCGATCAGCCCCCAGGCAACCAGAAATAGTACGCCGGCCATGGTTGCCTTAGGCAGATAGCCGGCGAGCGGCGCCACCAGCAGCACGACGATCATCAACAAGAAACCGGCGAAGACCGCGGCGAGCGGCGTGCGTGCACCCGACTCGTAGTTGACTCCGCTGCGGTTGAACGAGCCGGTCGCGACATAACCGGAGAAAAAGGAGCCGGCGATGTTCGACAGCCCCTGACCGATGAATTCCTGATTTCCGTCGATGCGGTAACCGCCGCGCACCGCCAGCGCCCGTCCGATGGACACCGCCTCGGTGAGCGCGAACAGGGTCACGGCGAGTGCCGATGGCGCCAGCTCCCTGATGTGCTCCAGAGTCAGAGAAGGTGCCGACAGCGGGGGCAGGGTCGCGGGTAGCGCACCCACGGTTGCGATCCCCGTGTGGTCCGCGCCGAAGAACATCGAGAGTGCGGCGGCGAGCAGGCTGCCGCCAACCATCGCCGCGATCATGTAGGGAACCTTCGGCAGCCAGACCTTGACGACGATCCCGACCAACAAGGTCGCGACGGCAACCGCAGTGGCGTTGGGATTAATCTCCGCGATGTGACGACCGAACTGGATCAGGATGTCGTGGAAATGACCGCCGCTGTCCATGTCTACGCCGAAGAAGTGCTTAAGCTGCTTGGCCGCGATCAAGAGGGCTGCGCCGGCGGTGAACCCCACGATGACCGAGTGGGAGATAAAGTTCACCAACGCGCCCATGCGGGCGAACCCCAACGCCAGCTCCATGACGCCGACCATAAACGTCAGCGTCAAAGCAAGGGTCACGTAATCCGGGGTGCCGGGCACGGCCATGAGGGATAGCGCGGAGAACAGCACCACCGACGCCGCGGTGGTGGGTCCGGAGACCAGGTGTCGGGACGAGCCGAAGAACGCCGCGATCATCGCGGGCACCATGCCGGCGTAGAGGCCGTACTCCGGCGGCATCCCGGCAATCGTAGCGAACGCGACACCCTGTGGCAGAACCACGATGGCGCCGGTAATCGCCGCGATCAGATCGGCCTTGAGGTCGTCGCGCGTAACGCCGGGCAGCCACGAGACGAAAGGAACAAGCCAGCTCCAGCGAATGGACATGTGTCAATGAACCGTGATGGGCGCCGTGCCAAGGCGAAAAACCCCGAGCCAGGACCGCGAGCAAGCGGCTATCGGGTTATTCAGCTACATTCGAACATGCGGAAATTCTACATTATGCAGACGCGGAGACGCGCTGTCACCGCACCACTGGATTTTGTGCCGCTTCGGCGCGCACGCCGCGCATCGCGGAAGTGGCGCCGCGACCCCCCGTACGGTTCAGGCGCCGTGAATCAGCCCGCGCACGGCGCTCACTTGCCCGCCAACACCACCTGATTGTTGTCGTCGTCGATCGTCACCCGAAAGCGCCCGAGCACACTCATCCCCAGCAACGCGTTGCCACCCAGCTTGTCGTCCTCGATGAACGCGGTATTGACGCCGGAAATGCGCTTGTCGCCGAGCCAGATGGCGTCGAGGCTGCCGATTTGGGCGTCGACGCTGCCGTTTGCGGTCTGAATCTGCTGTTTGCGAAGCCGGGCGGCGTCGATGCCCAACTGGCCGATCATCGATGTCGGGAGGACCACGAACTCGGCCCCCGTGTCGAGCAGGAGAGTTTGCGGCAATCGCTTGCCGCCCTCGCCCTCCAGCATCAGGGAAACCGTGTGGGAAGTGCCCCTGCGCTCGGTGTCGAGGACGATCTCACCGTCGATGGACTCGGCCTCCGACTGGTCGCCGGGCACATCCCCGCCAGCCACCTCGGGAGGCGGCGTGTAGGGGAGTTTTTCGCCGAGAATGATCACCCGCTCGACGCCGCCGTCCGGCGACTGAACGATGACGTGATCGAAGCTCTCCAGCAGCGAGCGCAGTCGGGGCAGCAGTGCCTCGCCATCGACGCGACCCTTTGCCGCGCGCGTCAGCTCCAGGTCTTGAGGCTTCATCTCGAAGCCGTGCTCCTGCATCAAGCGCTCCAGCTCGTCGGCGACGAAGACCGTCTCGGCCGCGAACGCCGGAATAGAGCAGCACCCGATCAAGAGGGAGGCGAGGGCGAATCGTCGAACCGCTTGTTTCATAAAGGCGAGCGCCGCGAGGCGCTTGGTGGGAGGCAACCCAAAGAGAGTAGCAGCGGCTGGCGTACCCCGCCACACTCGCGCTCCGGCGGTTGCGGACCAAGCGCGCGCCCGCGGCAGCTCAACACGCACTCGAGCAAGGGTTTATGTATCATGGTGCAGCTTTGACCCGCACGCAGCCCGCGGCCCGACTCCGAAGCGGCGTTGGACCGAATGCCGCGCAAGACGCCGCTCCCGCTGACGGTCGCAAGCCAACACCGTAGATTTCCGATCGACAATAGGGGAACCCGCAATGCGACGCTTATTGGGCTCGCTCACCAAACGCGATTTCGCGGCCGTATTGTTCGCGCTGGCTGCGATCTACTTGGCTGGGTTGGCCCCGAGCGTCGAGATCGCCTGGGTCACCGGATTCCTGTTGCTCACCGTGTTTCTGTTCGCGTTCGAGGTTGTTGGGGTCGACGTGGCGGCCATCACGATCATGGTGCTGCTGGGACTCTCGAGCGTGCTCGCCCCCTGGATGGGGCTGTCGGACGGCCTGGTTCCGGTCGCGCATCTGTTCGATGGGTTCTCCAGCAACGCGGTGATCTCGATCATCGCGGTGATGATCATCGGTGCCGGCCTCGACAAGACCGGCATCATGAGCCGGGTCGCCGGGTTCATCATGAAGGTCGGCGGTACCACGGAGACCCGCATCATCCCGATGATTTCGGGAACCGTGGGGGTCGTCTCGAGCTTCATGCAAAACGTCGGCGCCGCCGCCCTCTTTCTGCCCGTGGTCAGTCGGATCTCTGCTCGTACCGGCCTGCCGATGTCACGCTTGCTGATGCCGATGGGCTTTTGCGCGATTCTCGGCGGCACGATCACCATGATCGGCTCCAGCCCGCTAATCCTGCTCAACGACTTGATTCACAACGCCAACAAGTCGCTACCCGCGGGTACCCCGGCGATGGAGCCCTTCCACCTCTTCGACGTGACCCCTATCGGCATCGCCCTGCTGATCACCGGCATCCTCTACTTCGTGCTCGCCGGGCGCCTGGTGCTCCCGGTCAGGGGCGGCGATCAGCGCGAGGAGCGGGATATCATGAAGTACTTCGCGGAGACCTACGGCATCACCGCCTTCGAGGTACGCGAGGTGCAGGTCGACAAGAACAGCAAGCTCGTCGGCACCAGCGTCGATGACATGGAGCGCGAGTGGAAGGTGCGGATCGTTGCGTTCGAGAAGGGCGACGGACCGCGCTGCGGCGCCGACACGGTAGACCGGGCGACCGGCATCACCGCCGGCACCACGCTCGCGGTGCTCGGCAGCAAGGACAATATCGCCGGCTTGACGAAGGCGACCGGCAGCCGACTGCGCGACTCGCTTTTCGTTTTTTCCGATGCACTCTCGTCGGCGCGCGGCGGCGTCGCCGAGATCGTAGTGCCACCCGGCTCAAGCTTGATCGGGAAGACCGCCCGCGAATTGTGGATGCGCAAGACCTACGGTCTATCCCTGCTCGCGATCAACCGCGCCGAGGGTTCGATCACCTTTCACGAGAGCGGGGTGCGCAGCACACCGTTTCGCGCCGGCGATCTGCTGGTTGTGCACACCCTCTGGGCGGATCTGGCTCGGCTCGAATCCGACCGCAATTTCGTCATCGTCACCACCGAATACCCGCACGAGGAGGTGCGCCCGCAGAAGGTCCCCGCGGCGCTGCTGTTCTTCGCGGTGACGCTCGCCCTCGTGCTGTTGACCGATCTGCGTCTGTCCGTGGCGCTGCTCGCCGGCGCCACCGGCATGATCCTTAGCGGCGTGCTGTCGATCGAAGAGGCTTACGGTGCGGTGAGCTGGAAGACGGTGTTCCTGCTCGCGTCGCTGATACCGCTCGGGATCGCGGTCGAGTCGTCCGGTACGGCCGCCTGGATTGCGAACGGCGCACTCAGCGTGATCGGCGACATGCCCCTACTGGTGATCCAGGCGGGGATCGCGGTGTTGGCGACGATGTTTACCCTGGTCATGTCCAACGTGGGTGCAACCGTGCTACTGGTGCCGCTCGCGGTGACCATCGCGCTCAAGGTCGGGGCCGATCCGGCCGTGTTCGCCCTCACGGTGGCAATTTCAACCTCGAACTCATTCCTGATCCCCACCCACCAGGTCAATGCACTGCTCATGGGGCCCGGCGGCTACCGCGTCGCCGACTTCCTGCGTGCCGGCGGCATCATGACGGTGCTGTTCCTGGTCGTGGCGCTGGCGATGCTGCATTTGGTCTTCGGCTGAGCCCGACCCGGACCCGCCGCGGGTCCGGCGGAGCTTGGCGTCGGATGGGACGCCCGGTATGTTGCATTATCGGCCCCGCCGGGGCCTTGCATTCCGGATGTCTCCCATTATGCACCGCACGCGCAGCCTCTATGCCGCGGCGCTCGCCCTGCTGACACCGCAGTTTGCGTTTGCCGCGGAGGCGTCGCAGCGACTGGACCTGACGGGTCACGCCGCGGGCTACGCGGCGATTGCGGTATTCGTGCTCGCCTACGCGCTGGTGATGACGGAGGAATTCCTGCACCTGCGGAAATCCAAACCCGTGATCATCGCAGCCGGGATCATCTGGGCGATGATCGCCTACGTCTACGGGCAACATGGGATGTCGGCCCGGGTCGAGGAGGCGATTCGGCACGCACTGCTCGACTACGCCGAGCTGATGCTGTTCCTCCTCGTCGCGATGACCTACATCAACGCCATGGAGGAGCGGCGGGTATTCGATGCGTTGCGGGCTTGGCTGATTCGCAGAGGCTTCGGCTTTCGGGCCCTGTTCTGGATGACCGGCGTCCTTTCGTTCTTCCTATCGCCCATCGCCGACAACCTGACCACGGCATTGTTGATGGGCGCGGTCATCCTGGCGGTGGGGGGAAACAACAAACGCTTCGTGGCCATCGCTTGCGTAAACACCGTGGTCGCCGCCAACGCCGGCGGCGCCTTCAGCCCCTTCGGAGACATCACGACCTTGATGGTCTGGCAGAAGGGGCTCATCGATTTTTTCGGATTCTTCGACCTGTTCGTGCCATCGCTCGTGAGCTTCCTGGTGCCCTCCGTCCTGATGTACTGGGCGGTACCCGGAATCAAGCCGGACACCTCTTCGGTGCTGGTGCCGATGAAGCGCGGGGCACGCCGCATCATGGTGCTGTTTCTCGCCACCATCGCGACCGCGGTCAGCTTCCACAACTTCCTGCACCTGCCGCCGGTGATCGGCATGCTGACGGGACTGGGTTACCTGCAGTTTTTCGGATTTTTTCTGCGTATGAGTCATCACCACTGGACCAGCGCGAACCAAGCGCGTGCCGAGGCGGTCGGCGACGTCGTCCCGTTCGACGTGTTCAACAAGGTCGCGCGGGCGGAGTGGGACACGCTGCTTTTCTTCTACGGCGTCGTGCTGTGCGTCGGCGGGCTTGGCTTTATCGGTTATCTCGCCCTGGCCTCCGAGGCGATGTATACCCAGTGGGGTCCGACGACGGCGAACCTCGGGGTCGGGATCATCTCGGCGATCGTCGACAACATTCCGGTTATGTTCGCCGTCTTGACCATGCAGCCGCAGATGGACGAAACCCAATGGCTGCTGGTCACCCTGACGGCCGGGGTCGGCGGCTCGCTGCTCTCCATCGGCTCGGCGGCGGGGGTGGGCCTAATGGGCCAGGCCCGGGGTATGTACACGTTCTTCAGTCACTTGAAATGGACTCCCGCTATCGCACTAGGCTACTTCGCGAGCGCCGGCGTGCATCTTTGGATCAACGGTTGAAGCCGGTGCGCGCCGCACCCGCTGGCTGACGATCGGCTGCCCTCGCCTTGTCCTTGTCACATCCAAGCCGGCGACGGCGCACCACGCGCCAGGCACTACTGGTTTTCCTGGTCATCTTCGGCGTGTGGGCGGCGCTCCGGTGGGGCCCACCCTGGGTGAGGTCACCGCGGTCGTCCGCGGAGGGGGACCAAATATGCACGTTGGAGCGCGTATTGGACGGCGACTCGCTACGGCTCGCCTGCGATGGGGAGACAATCGAGGTCCGGCTCTACTGCATTGATGCCCCGGAGCGGCAACAGCGTCCGTGGGGCGGGCTGGCGCGTGTCAATCTTCGGCGCATCGCCACACCGCGCCTGGAAATTCAAGCGGTGGAGATCGACCGCTTCGGCCGCACGGTGGCGCGGGTCTACGCGCCCGGGCCACCGCGGCGCATGCTGAACCTGGAGCAGGTCCGAGGGGGATACGCGGCGGTCTACAACCGCTATTGTTCCGAAGACGACTTCTTGCGAGCCGAGCGCGAGGCCCGACGCGACGCTCGCGGTATCTGGTCTACTCCAGGGCTGCAGCAAACACCGTGGGAATTCCGGCATCGGCGTTGATCAACCGCACCTCACGCAGACACCCTCAGCTTCGCAGAACCCGGCCGCTGCGCCCGTCGCGTATTCGCGAAGGCCGTGCGTCCCCGCCGCAGGCACCGGCGAGGACGTAGTCAACCTCCCCGCCGAGCCGAGCTCGGACCTGAAACGCCGACCGCGCCGGGCGCCGAGTCGCGCGATTCGCGCTGGTGGAGACGATCGCCCCGCCGA
>JBGSTR010000298.1:0-13108 GCA_041736365.1 Chromatiaceae bacterium
CCGGCGGGGACCGGAAGCAGCGCCGCCCCGACGCGGGCGAGCGCATGCTGCATCAACACCAGGCCCGAAGAAGCCTGATCCGAGACGACGACCAATTGTCCCCGCCGAAGGCCCTGCTCGCGGAGCCGAACGGCTCGTTCCTCCGCGCGTGAGTAAAGCTCGGCGTAGTCCCACCGCCCTTGGCCGAGAATCACCGCGATTTCAGGCCCTTGCCGCCAGGGGGCAGCATCGAATGAAACCTTTGGGATCATCGTCGGGATACCGGGGCATCGTCCTGGGGGCCGTGAAGCCGCCGGCCGGGCCGTGGCCGCATGCGGAATCGTGGGGTACACTGGGCAGCCGTCCAGCGAGCCGCCGGCCGATGGACAACGGCACCGCCCTCGTAGCTCAGTAGGATAGAGCGATCGCCTCCTAAGCGATAGGTCGTGGGTTCGAATCCCGCCGAGGGCACCAATCCAAACAGCGTGTTGCGGGTCTTTCTTAACGCCGGAAACCCCGTCCCCCAGAGTGAGGCGTGGGAAACGTGCTACTCGCGGCGGCCCTTCACAGCGCCCTCAGAGCCTCGACGATCGCGGATGGCTCCGCCCGCTTGCGGTAATCCGTATCCGCGAATGCGAAGCGGATGATCCCCTCGCGGTCGATTACGTAGGTCGCGGGTACCGGCAGCTCATAGCGGTCCGCGCCGTTGTATTCCGCTAGATCCAACGCGAAGTTGCGCCGGTAAACGTCTCTAACCGCCGCTGGAACCTCAAATACGAGGCCGTAGGCGCGCATGGTCGTCGAGTCGAGATCGCTTAATATCTCAAACGGATAGCCGTCTTTCTTAACCTGCTCTAGCGACTTGTCGGGGGTCTGAGGCGTGATCGCCACCAGCCGCCCGCCCGCCGCTTCGATCGCGGGCAAGCCCTGGCTCAGGCCGCGTAGCTGGAGGTTGCAGTAGGGACACCAGGCACCTCGGTAGAAGGTCAGCACTACGGGGCCGTTCGCCAGCAGATCGGCCAACGTTACGCTTTCGCCGCGCGCATCCGGGAGACGGAACCCCGGCGCTCGCTCGCCGACCTTGAGGCCGGCACTCGGCATCGCAATTGCCAAGTCAGCCGCGCTCTGGTCCATTACGGCCCGGTCCTCGGGGCTCACCTTGGGCCCCTTACCCGCGGCGCGCTCCGCCTGGAACTGATCCAGCGCCTCCCGGTAGCTGGGGAGCGGCGGCTCGGCGGCCAAGGCTGCGGCCGTTAGCATCGACAGACCGACGACATGACTCAGCGCAAAAAAACCCATGGTGATGAGTGCTCCAATCCGGTGTGCAAGGCGAGGCGGTTGAGGGACATCCGAGTACGGCCATTCCGCCAACTGCCGTCGTGATGAGATCGTGCTCGACCCATCCAGGTTCAACCGGCTGGCCGCATCTCACCACCCGGCCACATTTCCGGTACGATGCGCTGGCGAATTTACGGTACCGTTCTCGGGGCATGCGTGCTCCTTACACTCCATGGAGATCCGGTCGTTTGCACGATGTGGAGCATGCAATGAGAGGCGAGATCACGTGGCGGGCGCACAAGAGTATTACGGCGCTTCCACCCGGGTTCTGGAACGAGAAGGTCGCCAAGGATGACATATCGAGATACGAGCAGTTCCTGCGAATCCTGGAATCGGAAAGCCGGGACTCGACGTTCGTCTGCTTCGTAGCCTACCTGGGCGAAGCTCCTGCCGGGTGCGCGTACTTCAACGTCCGCACGAGTGGACTCGCAGGCATATTCGCTTCCCGCTGGTCCCTCGCGATCGGCAACCTGCGCAAGGCCCTGCGCGGACAAATCAACCGCCGCCGGGTGGTGGCCGGTGTCCTATCGGTCGACGGCGAAAACTGGTGGCACGATCCGCAAGTCTGGAGCTGGGAGGAGTTTCTGACCGAGCTTTACGGCCAGATCCTGGGACATTGGCGTTCCGTCCATCAGATCGTGCTCCGCAGCTACGTGCTCCGGGATGGGCCGCTTTCGGAGGAAATCCGCCTGCCCTATCGAAGGCTAGGTTTTGTCGAGCAGGATGAGCTCCTAAACGGCGACCTGATGTTGGACCCATTGATGACCACCGGCGAGGCGTTCCTGGCCTCGCTCGGCAGCAAGAAACGCGCGGCCGTGCGCCGGATGCTGCGAAAACGCGAGGAATATGGGCTTCAGTATCAGCACAGCCGAGACATGGCCTCCCTGGTCGATGAGATCTATCCCCTCTATCTCGCCACGGTCTCCCGATCCACCGACCTGGCGCCGGCGGATGTCCTGACCAAGCGGGTATTCGAGCGCGTTGCAAATGAGCCCACGCTTCGCCCCTGCATCCAAATGGTACGCGACCGCGACGGCAAGCTGATTGCGTTCGGTGCCAATCTAGAGAGCGAAACGACGCTCTTTTGCTGGCTCATGGGCATGGATTATTCGGTCAATCGCGACTACGCGCTGGTGTACCACGTCTATTGGTTGGCGATCCTTCAGGCGATCGAGGACAAGCGTCGACATGTGAATCTCTCGGCAACCAACGATTTCGTGAAAGAGCGGTTCGGTGCGGTTCTGAATCCCAACAAACAGTTCGCAATCTCGCCAGGCGGCAAATAGCGCGGCGCGCCCCAAGCACGAGTGTTCGTCCCAGACCCGCGGCCGGCGCGAACGGCTAATCCTTGGGAACCCCGATACGCCGGAACAGCTCCCGACGCGAGATCTCTCTCTGCAGCGGACAGTCGCGTCGCGCCTTCTCCATGTTCTCGTCTCGCACGCGGATTACCTCGCCCCACGCCTTGAACACCGCATCCACGTCCCGGTAGTCCTCCATGTCGAGGCAGATGGGCTGCAACAGGTAATGGCCCAGGCGCGGGTGAAAGCTCAGGTGGCCCTGCTGGGCCTGGCCCAACAGCGTGAACGCAATCCGCGGGCCGAGCACCAGGTAGCTCGCATCGCGGCGGGCCTCCTCCGACCAGCCATCCGGTAGCGGAATCGCCGGCGATTCGTCCGGAAACAGCAGCCGGACGAACATCCAGGGCGTGAGCAGCAACAAAACGCGCCAGCCCTCGATACGACGCAGCGCCCGTTGCTCGATGCCCAAGGCGGGATTCAACATCGGGTCGCCCGCCATTTCCCGCCCCATGATCGACCCATATACATCCGGCACCGCGGCCGCGAGTGCGGCGTCGTCGGCCAAGTCCTCGGGGCAGATGCGCCACAGACTCACATCATCCATCGTGTGCCTGCTCCGGGAACAGGCGTCCGAGCCGAATGCCTACCGAGCGGTAGAGCTTCAAGCGGCCGTGCGCTTCTAGGTCGTCGGCGAACCGGGGCGCCCAACGCACCAAGTGCTCGTCCCAAAGCTCGCAAAGCTTCGAGTCGGAGTCACCGCGCTCCGCAAGCATCGCGGCGCATTCGAGCAGCGTACCGAGGAAATCCGCAGGTGCTCCGGTAGACGCGAGCCCGACGCGAAGGTACAGGGCTTCTAGATCACCGGCCGCGGTCCCTCCCATGTGACCCTGGCGATAGGCCGACTCGAATGGCGGGCACGGGGTCTTCGGATAGCCGTTGACGAACAGTCGTGTGTGCTCGCCCTGCCAACGCTCGAGCGGAAGCCGCTCAAGCTCGGCTACGGCTTCGGAAAGCCAGGGCGCTTGCGGTAGGAGGTCTTTTAGGGCCTCGAGTGCATCGTCCGCCGGCTGCGCAAGCAGCATGGCAAGGAGATAGAGCTCGTTCGCATCCAGGCGAGGATCACTCATCGATCGGTGCAAGGAGTCGCTGCATGCTCCAGACAGGGTGCGCACGGGGAGCCTCGCTGGTTCGTGGGGACACGTTCATGAAACGTCGAGTTGCTCCGCGCGGAGTGATGGGCGGCGGGGCAGTGCGCGGATTGAGCAGAGGCGCTCACGCGCCTCTGCCGTCCGCCCTCCCGTCTCTCTTATCGATGCTCGATGCGAAGGCCTACCAAGGGTATGCGTAAACCCCGGCGTACATGAAGTAGTGGCGCAGCAGGTAGCCGCCGACCAGCACGAACACCGAGGCGGCAATGATCGGCGCATGGCTCGTCCAACCCTTCACTACTCCCTTGAGCTGGAGGAAGAAGGGCACGATGAGACCGAACCCGATGAAGCCGATCAACCAGCCGAAGTCGGTGAACAACAGCTCCCAGGAGCGCTGGGCGGACTCGGAGCCGCGCTGCAGATAGAAGAAGAAGGAAAAGATAATCACCAGCTCCGCCGAGATCAGCACTAGGTCTATGCGCTCATAGAGACCCCGGATGTGGGCGTCCGCGGCGTCCTTGATCACCGTGTACATCAGCAACAGCAGGAACGCCATGGCGGTGGAGAATGCGCTGACGGTGAACAGCAACGGCACACCGGGGTTCGCCCACAAGGCCACGGCCGGGAACGATTGGAGCAGCAGGCCGGTATACACGGCGACGCCGACCCCGTTGACGACCGCAAGCCAGCCGATCGGTTTGCGAAACCGTTCAATGAGTCGGCACAGCTTGGCGAGCAAGCCCGATCCCAGGAGCTTGCTCACCAGCGGGATCTTTTTGAACAAAGGTGTCACACACGCATACGGCAGCGCGTAGATCACGCCCCACACCATCATCCACAGGATGAATTGGGTGCCCCAGGCGATCCAAGCGGTCGGCTGATTGAACATGACCAAGGGATTGAGAACATGGATCACCGCCATGTGGTCGAGCAGATGCACGAACAGCATCAGCGATCCCACCGAGAGCAGGACCACGCCGGCGCCCGCCCCCCA
Organism: Chromatiaceae bacterium; assembly: GCA_041736365.1. Classification (GTDB taxonomy): domain Bacteria; phylum Pseudomonadota; class Gammaproteobacteria; order Chromatiales; family Chromatiaceae; genus JBGSTR01. Next base: position 4,761 of record JBGSTR010000298.1, read on the forward strand.
CAAGACGAGGTTGCGATGGGGCTTCAGGTACATATCGGTCAGGAAGGTCACCGCGAGGGTCGCGGCGCCGAGTCCGCCGGTGTAGAGATAGACCGCCAGCCACCAGGTCCAGATGTTCTGGGTCGTCAAAGTTATGTTGACGTCCATCTCAGCCCCTCCGCTTGAGGTCGTTGATGTAGTAAACATTCGGCCGGGTGCCGATGTGCGGCATCAACGGCCGCGCGACCCCGCTGCCGACCAACTGGGTCACCGGGTCCTCGGGATCGTCCAAATCGCCGAACATCCGCGCCGAGCCGACACAGGTCTCCACGCAGGCGGGTTTGAGTCCCTGCTCGACCCGGTGATCGCAGAACGAGCACTTGTCGACGCTGGGACGGCGCCGGCGATAGTCGGAGCCGTAAAACTCCTTGCCCTGCCTCACGTCGGAATAAGTGACCTCGACCCGGGCGTGATAGGGGCAGGCCATGGCGCAGGCGCGACAGCCCATGCACAGATCCTGGTCCACCATGACGATGCCGTTGGCCTTCTTGTAGGTGGCGCCCGTAGGGCACACGCTCATGCAGGGCGGGTTGTCGCAGTGATTGCAGAGCCGCGGGAAGAAACGGCGATGCACGTCGGAGCCGGAACCGATCTCCTTGTCGTGGACATAGGTGCGCCACTTCTTCTCGTCCCAGACCGGGGTCTGGTTCTCCATCGCGCAGGCGGCCATACAGGCGTTGCAGCCGACGCAGGTGTTGAGGTCGATGACCATTGCATAGTGAGTCATTTCGGTAACCTTCCGTGCTCAGGCGCGCGCCACTTTGATGGTGAACTCTTGTGACCGGAACCCGGCCACCACCGGCTCGACCTGATAGGGGATGAGCTTGTTGGTAGCGGTCCCGTCGCCTTGGGTTCGGCTCAGTGCCTTGTTCTCGACCCCGAAAGACGAATAGATGAACAGGGTGTCGGGGTGCACGAGTCGGGTTACGTAGGCGTGGCCGGTGGTCTCCTGGCCGGACTTGGTATTGGTGAGCCGAATCTGCGCACCCTGCTCAATGCCGAGCTTGTCCGCCCGAGCCGGGTGAATCCAGACACCCTTGTAGACCTCATGCTTGAACTGATTGATGCCGGCAAGAACCGGATTGTTGCTGTTTGTAGAGCCGTGGGAGACCGTGGGCGTCTTGCCGTAGGTGAAGTAGAACTCGTCGTCCGCCAGGGGCGCGGTCACCGGTTTGCCGGCGTGATAGACCGGCGCTATCCAGGTCGCCAGGACGCTGAAGTTGGGCTCCCGATGACCGCCCTCGCGCAGAGATCGCATCATCGGGCTGAAGAACTCCACCCGCCCACTCTCGGTCGGCACCGGCATCTTCCGCGGCATCGCCATGCGCTCCAGGATGTGCTGCTTGTCCATCTCCGGATAGATGCCCCGGGCGCGCAGAACCTTGTCGATTTGTTCGGGCGTGACCCCGAGCCGTTCGGCCGTCTGGGCAAAAGACACGCGGCGACAAGCGGCCGCGAACGCGCCCTTGTCGTGGGTGCTTCGGGTCTCGGCGTAGGCAGCCTTGATCGGCTCGGCCTCGAGTCCGGTTAGCTTCTCGACCCAATCCAGAAACTTGTCCGTGTTGCCGCTGATGATCTCGGTCATCTTCAGCAGGATGTCGGCCGTCTCCTCGGTGTCGTAGAGCGAGTCGATGGCCGCGTAACGCGCAGTGAGCGCCAGGTCCTGGTTCACCCCGTTGCCGTAGAGGGTTGGCTCGTCGCGCTCCAGATAGGTGCTGTTGGGCAGGATCACGTCGGCATAAGGGGCGGTATCCGAGGGCAGCACCTCCACCATGACGACCAGCTTCACATTCTCGTGGCTCAGGGTCTCCTTCCAATAGCTGTCCGGGTAGTAGTGCCGTACGGGGTTGGCCGCGTTGATGATGAAGGCCCGCGTGAGGTAGGGCTCGCCGTCAAACTGGACCTTGCCCTCAACCGATTCCCGCAGCCCGCTGTCGGTCATCACCGGCAACGCAACATTGAAGTGTCCGGCCTCCTTCTCCTGCGCATTCCAGGCCCAGGTCCAACCCGGTTTTCCGTGGGAGAAATTCTCGCCCTTGGAGAGGGCCCCGATGACCATCTTCGCGAAGGCCATACCGGCGAGATTGGCGAGCGGCGCACCCATCTCGTAGCCCTCGTCCATGGCGGCGAACATCTCGTGGGCCTTGTGGTGCACCTCGCCCGAGTTCATCCACCCGCCCACCGAGTCGAGGCCGCCGGTCAGCGCCTGCACCATGGCCTGCACCCGGCGCAGCATCATGACGTTGCCGAAGCGCGCGCCGTGCCAGCCGGGGTCGACGATGGCCGGGCGCGTATTGCCGAATTCATGGGAGATGCGCGCGATGCTCTCGGCGGGAATCCCGGTGATCTCCGCGGCCCATTCCGGGGTGTACTCGCCAAGCTCCTCCAACTGCGCCTCAAACACGGTCTTGACCGGGCGGCCCTCCACGACCAGCGCCTCGGGCAGCTTGAGTCCGGGACAGAAGGTCGCGGGCGGGACGCTCTGGCGGTTGTCGTTGCTGAATTTCTCCAGCACCCGCACGTTGGTGGTGTCCTCAACCGTGACCAGCGGTCGGCCTTCGGGATCGGTGACCAGCTGCCACTCACCCTGGTCATCCTTGGCGACCAGGAACGGCATGTTCGTGTGACGCTTGAGAAACTGGGCGTCGTAGAGCCCCTCCTCCATCAGGATCTTCATCAGCGCCAGCATGAATGCCAAGTCGGTGCCGGGGCGGATCTGAATCCACTCGTCGGCCTTCGCGGCGGTTTCGGAACAGCGTGGATCGATCGCGACCACCTTGGCCCCGTTCTTACGACCCCGGGCGAAGCGCACCATGCGGCAGGTGGATACCGCCCCGATGGATGCATTGTTGGCCACGAACAGGATGTACTTGGCGTTGTCGAAATCGGGCAGGATTTCGTCGTGGATGTTGAAGTTGCCAGTGACCAGATCGGTGCCCAGGTGGCCGGTGGTCACGCAGTGCTGCATCGGCGAGGCGACGATATTCGGCACCTCGTTGGCCATCGCAAAGGGCACCGACCAATTCATGTAGAAGACGCAGGAGGTCCAGCCGCCGACCATCGTCCACTCCCAGGGCTTGATCTCCGCGGCCTCGCTCTTCTTGGCGATGTAGTCCCAAGCCTCTTCCCAGGTTGCCGAGCGGAAGGCGTACTCGCCACGCTTGCTGCCTTCGACGCGAATCAGGGGCGTCTTGATGCGATCGGTGTCGTATACCTGCCGCAGTCCGGCCTGCCCGCGGGCGCAGATCTTGCCGCGGTTCAGGGTCGAGCTGGGATTGCCGTCGAGCTTGACGATGCGCTTGATGCCGTTTTGGGTGCGGCTGGTCACCCGCAGGTTGCACAGCGACGAGCAGAAGTTGCAGATGCTGTGACTTACCGACTCCTCGGGCGCCCGGGTCTTGCCCATTGCGTGGCCGACGATGCCGGAAACGGGCGAAAGTAGGCCGAGGCCGGCGGTGCCGTAGCCGGTGGTCTTCAGGAACGCGCGACGAGACAGCCGTGGAATCTTCCAAGGCATGGTGAATCCTCCTCGATGGTCGATCGATGCTGTCCCGTCTCGGCGGGCTGGCTTTCTGCGCTCTGTTACTGCATCAAGTCGCGCACTGAACTTAATCGCGAGTCCCTTTATCGGTCCATCGCAATGTTCTGATTCGTTGATTCAGGTCAAAGATGTCATCTTTCGGATGACGTTCGCATCGTAACCGGCAATTGACGGTAGGGCGCCGAACCGGGCCGCGGGCCGCCCGATCAGCGTGAATCGGGCGGGCGCCACCAACCGGCGATATTGGATGTTGCGATCGGAACGCCCCGGCCTGATCGGTCCGGGGCGTTAAGTGGAAGGCCAGGCAATCGGGCAGCCGGGCGTGCTCGGCGGCCGGTCCCGGCTACAGGGTGGCGAGCAGGCGCCTCAGCTCCCCGCTTCGCGCGCGGCAATATAGGTCAAGGCCCGGTCGATACGGCGCAGGGTTGCCTCCTTGCCCACGAGCTTAAGGGTCACATCGATGCCCGGCGAGGCGGCACGTCCGACGATCGCTACCCGCAGCGGCTGGGCGACCTTGCCCAGGCCGAGATCCAGCTCTTGACCGACCCCCGCAACCACGTGCTCCAGCGATTCGAGGGTCCAATCCTCGTCGGCCATCAGCTCGAATGCCGCCTTCAAACGCTCGAGCGGCTCCCTGGCGACCGGGCGCAGATGCTTCTTCGCGGCGGTCTCATCGTACGACTCGAAGTCGCGGTAGGCGAAGGCGCTGATCTCCGCGAGCTCGACCAGCGTCTTTGCCCGCCCGGCCTGGGCTTCTACCACGGCGCTCAGGTCCGGACCGGCGGACGGATCGATGCCGAGGTCCCCCATATGCGTGCTCAGCAGACGCGCCACCCGTGCCGGGTCCCCGTTCTGCAGATAGTGTTGGTTGAGCCAATCCAGCTTCTCGGTGTTGAAGGCCGAGGCGGCCTTGTTGACCGCGCCGATATCGAACAGGTCGATCATCTCCTCCAGCGAAAACACCTCCTGGTCGCCGTGGGACCATCCCAGCCTAACCAAGTAGTTGAGCATCGCCTCGGGCAGATAGCCGGCGTCGCGGTAGGCGACCACGCTCACCGCCCCGTGGCGCTTGGACAGGCGCGCGCCATCGTCCCCCAGGATCATCGGCAGATGGGCATAGCGCGGTGGCTCATGGCCGAGCGCGCGCAGAATGTTGATCTGACGCGGAGTGTTGTTGATGTGATCGTCGCCACGGATGACATGGGTGATCTCCATGTCGGCGTCGTCCACCACCACCGTCAGGTTGTAGGTTGGCGAGCCGTCGGTACGGCGGATGATCAGGTCGTCCAGCTCGCCGTTGCTGATGACCACTTCGCCACGAACCAGGTCGTCGACCACCACATCGCCGTCTTGCGGATTACGAAAGCGCACCACATGGGGCTGACCGGGGTCGACCTGCCGATCGCGGCAACGGCCGTCGTAGCGCGGTTTCAGTCGTTGCGCCATCTGCTCTTCGCGCAGTTGCTCCAGGCGCTCCTTGGGACAATCGCAGCGATAGGCGTGTCCGTTCTCCATCAGGTGGTCGATCGCGACGTTGTATTGATCGAAGCGCTGTGTCTGGTAGAAGGGGCCTTCGTCATAGTCCAGCCCGAGCCAGGTCATCCCCTCCAGGATCGCGTTCACCGACTCCGCGCTGGATCGCTCGAGATCCGTATCCTCGATTCGCAGCACGAAACGGCCGCCATGCTTGCGCGCATGAAGGTAGGAGAACAGCGCGGTGCGGGCGCCACCAACGTGGAGATAGCCGGTGGGCGACGGTGCGAAACGGGTGCGTACGGTCATGCGCTTTCGGTTTCCCTGCACGATGGTTGAGGCTGGTGATTCTAGCAGACGTCGGGGCCACGGCCCCGCCGGGGGCCGGTTGTCCGGTTACCGGGCATCGGGTATGTTGAGCGCATGAAATTCGCAGAGTCAGACGACAGCACCGGCTACCCCGTCGAGGGCTACGGGTCGGAAGGCATCCGCATCGGCGGCCGCACCTTCAGGGTCGGACTAATCCTGACCCCGGAACGGCTGATCGAGGGCTGGGGACCCGAGAATCCGTCCGGGCTCACCCCCGCGCACGTCGCGCAGATCTTGGAGCTGGGGCCGCACGTGATCGTGATCGGCACCGGCAGTCGTCAAGTGTTTCCCGATCCCTCCGTCTACGACGCGATCGCGGGCAGCGGCGTCGGACTCGAGATCATGGATAGCGGCGCCGCATGCCGCACCTACAATATCCTGATGGCCGAGGGCCGGCGCGTGGCGGCCGGGCTGATGCCGTTCGAACCACCGCAAGCATCCACTGCGAGCTGAGCTGCCGAGTAGGTCCCTGCTCCGCCAGGTCTGCGATCGGAATGACTCGAGCCTCGTTCGCGGGCGGTGGGGAAAAATCGCAAGCCCATTCCCGGGGCACTTGGGCACAATTGGCCCCTCAATTCGGCCTCATGCCGACGAAACCTCCACCGGAGCAGTCTCCTCATGGATCGCAATATCGTGCTCTCCGTGCTCACCGCCGCCGTACTCGGCTTTGTTGCGGTGTTGCTGCTGATGCCGCCCACCATCGATGACGGCGTCGTCCGATTGCCCTGGCAGGTGGAGCAGGACGCGCAAGGTCGCACCCGGGTATTCGGCTTCACCTTGGGAGAAACCGCGCTCGGGGAGGCCCGCAAGACCTTTGGCGCGGACGGCACGCTGAACCTGTTCGAGACCCCTGGCAGCCCCGAGCCCTTCGGGATCGAGGCCTTCTTCGAGTCCATCTATCTTCAACGGCTGCGGGCGGACTTCGTAATCACACTCGAGGCCGACCAGGCGCTCCTCGAACCGATGTATGATCGCGGCCTGCGCATCAGCAAGGTCGGCAGCGGCAGCAAGAAGATCAAGCTCGACCCCAGCGACGTCGATACGCTGGTCGATCGTCCAATTCGCGGCATCACTTACCTACCCCAGGCCAAGCTTGACGAAGCCCTGCTGGAGCAGCGTTTCGGCACGCCCGCCGAGAAGGTTACCGAAGACAAGACCGGAATCGTCCACTGGCTGTATCCCGAGCGCGGCATCGACATCAGCCGCGCCCCGCAGGGCACGGTGGTCATTCAATACGTCAATCCCGCCGATTTCGATGCGCTCTTGCGCGCTCCGGCAAAGGTCCAAAGCGACCAGACAATCGCCGAACCGCAGCCACCAGCTCACGCACCGCTCTGAGCAGCGAACAAGCGGAAGCGGTTCCACCATCTTCCCTTCGCCGCCGGGACCGATTGTAGTTCGCCGCTTCTCGCGGAGGTGGATCCGCTGCGCTTGATCCACCCTACGGTTCTGCGGAGATTCATCCGCGCGGGCGCTCGTAGCTTGGAACAAGCTCGTAGGGTGGAACAAGCGGAAGCGGTTCCACCATCTTGGCGGAGGTGGATCCGCTGCGCTTGATCCACCCTACGGTTCTGCGGAGATTCATCCGCGCGGAGGGCCGATTCCCGCCTTGTCCGCCACCGAGCAGCGGCTTAAGGTTGCGGGTTCGGCTCCTGCCACCACGACTACAAGGCCGCCCATGTCGGACCATCACGTTCCCCACGACTGTATTCGCCTGCGCGGGGTGCGCCAGAACAATCTGAAGAACCTGGACCTCGACCTGCCCCACGGCGAGCTGATCGTGGTCACGGGGGTGTCGGGGTCCGGCAAGTCCTCGCTCGCCTTCGACACCGTCTACGCCGAGGGTCAGCGGCGCTACGTGGAGACCTTCTCGCCCTACGCGCGCCAGTTCCTGGAGCGCATGGACCGTCCCGCCGCCGACCGCATCGACGGCATCCCGCCGGCCATCGCCATCGACCAGACCAATCCGGTGCGCACGTCGCGCTCGACGGTCGGGACGATGACCGAGATCAACGATCACCTGAAGCTGCTGCTCGCCCGCGCGGCCCGTCTGTTCTGCCACGGCTGCGGGCGCGAGGTGCGCCGCGACACGCCGGAGTCCGTGTGGGAGCAGCTCGCGCAACGGATCGGCGACGACCAGCCGCGCGTTCTGATCGCCTTCCCGGTGCCGGTGCCCGAGTCGCTCGGTCTGGAGAAGGTAAAGGGGATGCTGGCCCAGCAGGGCTACGTGCGCCTGCAGAACGAGAGCGACACCCGCATCGAGGTGATCCAGGACCGGCTGCGATTGAGCCCCGAGAATCGGGGCCGGGCGATCGAGGCAATCGCGACCGCACTCGAAAAGGGTCACGGACGGGTGCTGATCTATCCACTCGACGCGGATCGCGCGCCCGCGGAGCCTGCGCGCTTTTCCGCCGACCTGCACTGCCCGGATTGCGATATCGGCTATCGGGAGCCGGTGCCGAACCTGTTCTCGTTCAACTCGCCGGTAGGCGCCTGCGAGACCTGCCGCGGATTCGGTCGCACCATCGGCATCGACTGGGGCCTGGTCGTGCCGGATGGCGGCAAGTCGCTGATCGAAGGGGCGATCAAGCCGATCCAGTCGGACAGCTACGCGGAGGTGCAGGAGGATCTGATGGGCTTCGCCCACCGCCGCGGCATTCCCGTGGACGTGCCCTGGCGGGATCTCACCGAGGCCGATCGACAGTGGATCATCGACGGCGAGGGCGAGTGGGAGGACAAGGTCTGGTATGGCCTGCGGCGCTTCTTCGAGTGGCTGGAAGGGCGCAGCTACAAGATGCACGTACGCGTGCTGCTCTCCCGCTACCGCGCCTACGAGCCCTGCGCGACCTGCGGCGGTGCGCGGCTGAAGAACGAGGCGCTGGACTGGCGGGTGGGGAGCCAGGCGCTGGCCGACTCCGTGCTCGCC
>JBGSTR010000326.1:0-3165 GCA_041736365.1 Chromatiaceae bacterium
GCACCTGCGCGGCCGATGGGGTTTGTTCCATATTGCGTGGTTGCGCGCGGTGGAAGGCCAGCAGCTCGGGTACTCGCACCAACGTTGGGCCGAGTGCCGAGGCGCGCAGCCATAGGTCGTCGTCCATCGCGGAAGGCTCCAGCTCCAGGAATCCGCCCAGAGCCGCCATCAGACCGCGGCGAACCACTGCCGCGTGCAGCGGCCAGGTACCGTCCCCGAGGGCCGCATAGACCAGCTCGGCGGGCGAATACTCGGGCGGGATCCACTGGCTGTCCCCGATTCCCCGGCTGGCATTGACGTCGCACCAGCCGCTGTAGGCGAGCTCTGCGTTGCCGCTCTCGAGCGCGCCGACGAGTTGGCCCAGGAACCGGCGGTGCCACCAGTCCTCGGCGTCCAGGAAGGCGATGAATTGGCCGCGGGCGTGCTGCAGCCCAAGGTTGCGCGCCTTGGCGGGGTCGTGGCTCGCCCGCTGCAGCAGACGCATGCGCTCTGGTTGGCTCTCGACAAAGTCGTGCAGAATTTCGGCCGTGGCGTCCTGAGAGCCGTCGTCGACCGCGATCAGCTCGATTCGGCGATAGTCCTGGCCCAGTATGCTGTGGAGCGCATTGGCGAGAAAGCGCGCGGTGTTGTGACAGCGCAGGATTACGGTGACCAACCCTGGCTCACCCGCGCCGCTGAGGCTGACGGGACCGCGTCGTGCGCTGGTGCGGCGGCTCGTGGCGGCCGATCTCCAGCTGCGGGCGAGTGGGTAGAACACTTGTTCCGGAAGTTTAGTGTCCACAGGTTTCATTTCGCGTAGCTTGCCCAGCTCAAAGCTTGAGGTCGGGCGGGTGTGGGGTGGGGTCGTCCTGCCCCTGGGGTCGGTCCTTCGCGGCTGACCGGCAGAGTCAACGACTCGTTGTCGGTTAGATCACGGCGGCGCGGCCTTCCTTGGTGTCGCGACCGTCCTTGGTATCGATCGAGCCGTTTCCTGGCGTCGCCCCCGTGATCTGGAGGCTAAAGTACCGCTAAGGCCGCGGCGAGACGACGCTTCCGCGATCAACGGTAGCGTTTCGGCGCTCGGTGGTTTCTACGGCATTACGATCTGCCGGGCTTGGTCAATTGGCGCCGGGGAACCCTGTTTTTCCGGCCGGTCGAGGGGCGCGAAAGTCCGTGGGCAGGCTTAGGGAGATGCTGATTTTATTGGGTTTCCCGTTCGGGCTCGGGATTGATCGACATTTTCTTGTTGCCGTAAGCGCCAAAGAAATGGGGCGGCTCTAGCGTAGCCCCTTTCGGACCGCGGGCCGATCAAATGTGGAGACGACGGTTGACCCGTCTGTCCCTAGAAGTGCCACACCAGGGGCACCACGAGCACGGTCACGAGACCCACGAGCAGCGTGAGCGGTACGCCGATTCGCAGGAAATCCGCGAAGCGGTAGCCGCCGACATTGAAGACCATCAGGTTGGTCTGGTAGCCGATCGGGGTGGCGAAGCTCGCGGACGCCGCGACCATTACGGTCATCACGAAGGCCTCCGGTGCGACGCCCATGGCCTGTGCGGCTTCCAGTGCGATGGGAAAGACCAGGACGGCGGCGACGTTGTTGGTCGCCATGGAGGTCAGAACCGCGGTGGCGGCGAAGACCAACGCCAGGCTCGCCGTCGGGCTGCCGTGGGCGAGGCCGATTAGGCCGCCGGCCAGGACGCTCGCGGCGCCCGTGTTCTCGAGCGCCGCGCCGAGTCCAAACGACGTGGCGATTACCACCAGCACCTGCCAGTCCGGGGCACGGCGGGCGGTGCGGCCGTTGGTGCAACGGGTGAGAATCATCAGGCCGGCCGCGAGCAGCGCGGCCTCGAGCATCGAGAACCACCCGAGTGTGACCACCGCCACCATGGCGACGATGATCGCGATCGCCACCGGCGCGCGCTCGTGGTGGAGCGGGTGGGTATTGCCGATCCGGCTCACCAACAGGAAATCGCGTGAGTTCTTCTGCTGGTCGACGAAATTGGTCCGGGTTTCGAGCAACAGCGTATCGCCCGGGGCCAGCGCGATGTCGCCGATCTTGCGCTCGACGCGGCCACCGTTGCGGGCCAGTGCGATGATCACCGCGTCGTACAGATGACGGAAACGCCCCTCGCGCACGGTTTTGCCGATGAGCGGGCATTTGTCCGAGACCACGGCCTCGACGAAGCAGCGACCGGGTCGCGGCACGTCGAGCTTGAAGACTTGGTCGGTGGCCGGGATCAGCCCGCGCGTGTTCTGCAGATCCATCACCGAATCCAGGATGCCCGCGAACACGAGGCGATCGTTGGCCTGGAGCACCTCCTGGGACGAGACCGCGGGTAGCACCTGATCGCCGCGCTCGATCTCGATCAAGAACAGGCCCGGCAACTGACGTAGACCCGCTGCCTCGATGCTCTCGCCCACCAGCGGGCTGCCCGCTTGAACCAGCATCTCCGCGGTGTATTGGCGCACGTCCTCGTAGCTCGCAGCGGCCGAGGTACGCCGCGGCAGCAGCCAATGGCCGGCGCCGAGCATGAACAACAGCGTGGCGGCGGTGACGGGCAACCCGACCCACGCGGGCTCGAACAGCCCGAAGCCCGCGCCGCCCGTCCGCTCGATATAGAGACCGTTGACCACCAGGTTGGTACTGGTGCCGATCAGCGTGCAGGTGCCGCCGACGATACTGGCGTAGGAGAGCGGAATCAGCAGTCGGGAGAGCTCCAGACGGTGGCGCTTCGCCCAATCCTGAACCGCCGGGATGAATATGGCGACGACAGGCGTGTTGTTCAGAAACGCGCTCAGGGCCGCCACCGGAAGCATCAGCCGCAGCCGAGCATCCATCGCGCCGCGCGGGCGGCCGAGCAGCCGTTGGCCGATCCAGCCCACGGCGCCGGTCTCGGTGAGCCCGGTTACCACCACGTAGAGCACGCCGACGGTGATCATGCCGGGATTGGAAAAACCTGCCAGCGCCTCGACGGGCGTCACGATGCCCATCACCAGGAGCAGGGTCAGTGCCCCGGAGGTGACCACGTCCGGGGCGGCCCGGCTGAAGGCGAACAGGCCGAAGCACAAGCCGACGATGGCTAGGCTGAACCAACCCTCCCAACCGAGCTGCAGAGTCGTCTCCAAGGTACGGTCAGCGCCTCGCCGTGGGCGCTGGCGCCGGCAGGGAAGCCGCCCGCCGC
>JBGSTR010000332.1:0-1578 GCA_041736365.1 Chromatiaceae bacterium
TCGGCGGGCGGCGCTGGCTCGTCCTGGGGGATCTGCGCGAGCTCGGACCGGAGGCCGCATCGCTGCATCGCGAGATTGGTGAGCGCGCGCGCGCCGCCGGTATCGACCGGCTGGTATCGAGCGGAATCCTAAGCGCGGAGGCGAACGAGGCCTTCGGCGCGGGCGGCCGTCACTTTGACGAGACACCGCCGCTGATCGACTGGCTGCGCACGCAGGTCGGACCGGACGATGTCCTGCTTGTGAAGGGTTCGCGCTTGGCGCGGATGGAACGCGTGGTGGATGCGCTCTGTGGCACGGGAGACAACTAGGATGTTGCTTTACCTCACCGAGTGGCTGGCGCGGTTCGACCCCGGATTCAACGTATTCCGCTATCTGACGTTGCGCGCGATCCTCGGCGTGCTGACCGCGCTGGTGATCTCGATGTTCGTCGGCCGGCCGATGATTCGCAAGCTGCGTGCCTACAAGATCGGGCAGACTGTTCGCACCGATGGCCCGCAAAGCCATCTGGCGAAGTCCGGGACGCCAACCATGGGCGGCGCCTTGGTCCTGGTTGCGGTGAGCGTTAGCACCCTGCTGTGGGCGGACCTGGGCAATCGCTACGTCTGGATCACGCTGGTCACCACCATGGCCTTCGGCGTGATCGGACTGGTCGACGACTACCGTAAGCTGGTGCTTCGCGATCCGCGGGGCCTGGCCAGCCGCTGGAAGTATTTCTGGCAGACGATTGCCGGCTTCGGCGCCGCGGTCGTGCTTTACGTTACCGCGACGTCGCCCGCGGAGACGCAGCTCCTGGTGCCTTATCTGAAGGATGTCTCCTTCCAGCTCGGACCCTGGTTCATCCTGTTGACCTACTTCGTGATCGTCGGCGCCAGCAACGCGGTCAATCTGACCGATGGTCTGGACGGGCTCGCGATCATGCCAACGGTGCTGGTCGCCGGCGCATTGGCCGTTTTCGTCTACGCGGCCGGACACGCCCAGATCGCCACCTATCTATTGATTCCCCATCTTCCCGAGGTGGGCGAGCTGGTGATCTTCTGCGGCGCCTTGGTCGGCGCGGGTTTGGGCTTTCTGTGGTTCAACGCCTACCCGGCGCAGGTCTTCATGGGCGACGTCGGCGCACTGGCCCTTGGCGCGGCACTGGGCGTGATTGCGGTTGCCGCGCGCCAGGAGCTGATCCTGTTCGTCATGGGCGGCGTGTTCGTGATGGAGACGATGTCGGTAATGCTCCAGGTAATGTCGTTCAAGCTGACGGGCAAGCGCATCTTCCGCATGGCGCCGCTGCATCACCACTACGAGCTCAAGGGTTGGCCGGAGCCCAAGGTGATCGTCCGTTTCTGGATCGTGACCGTGGTCCTGGTCCTGATCGGCCTCTCCAGCCTGAAGATCCGCTGATGCAAGCGACCGCCAACTTGTCCGATCGGAGCGCCACCGACTTCAAGACGCTGGTTGTGGGTCTCGGCAAGACCGGAGTCTCCTGCGCCCGCTACCTGCGGGCGCAGGGCGCCTTGGCCGGCATAACCGACTCGCGGGCTGCGCCGCCGGGGCTGGAGCAGGTGCGCCGCGAGATGCCCGAGGTCC
>JBGSTR010000341.1:0-2211 GCA_041736365.1 Chromatiaceae bacterium
ACGAGCCGCCGTAGGCATTGATCTGGTCGTTGCCTTCACCGCCGCGGATCGTGTCGGTGTTGTTCACCCCGAACTCCGGACCGTCGTAAAAGGCGTCATAATAAATGGAGTCGTTGCCCGCGCCACCGTCGATGACGTCGATATCGGACGCATCGACCGACATCTCTTCGATAGTGTCATTTCCAGCGCCAGCATCGATCGTGTCGTTGCCCGAAGACCCGCTGATGTAGTCCTGCCCGAGGCCACCGGTGATCGTATCGTTCCCCGACCCACCGAAAAGATTGTTGCCGTCGTCGCCGCCGATCAGCGTGTCGTTGCCGGCCCCACCTTGCAGGGTGTTGTAGCCCGCCCCACCCGTCAGTGTGTCGTTGCCGCCTTCGCCGCTCAGTTGGTCGTTGCCCGCCCCGCCCCGGAGGTCGTCGTTGCCGAAACTCCCGCTAATCTCGTCATGACCATCCCCACCCTCGATCAGATCGTTGCCGATCGTCCCGACTATGCTGTCCGAACCCGACGAGCCGGTGATCTCATTCAGGTCCAGAACCGCGATCTGAACCGGGTTGCCGACGTCCGGGTTGACGCCGTCGCTGGCGAGGATCCCGAGATCCACGAGCGATAGCGTCTCGAAGTCGATCAGGCTGCCGTCGGCGACGCGCAACTCGTTGCCGACGATGGCGAAGCCGCCGCCGGTCGGGTCGGAGGTGAGGGTGAAGGTGAAGGTGAAGGTGACGGGGTCCTGCAAGCCATCGACGCTGAGGATACCGATGACGGTCCCGCTGGTGGCCTGCTCTGCGATGGTGTTGGCTGAAATCGAAATCATGGTGCCTGCTCCCCTTGCCCCGCCGGGCGTGACTGACCGAAGGCGTCAGCCCACCGCACGGCAAAGCCGAAACGGGGGTTGGCAGGAGACAGGTGGATTGCGGCTTAGGGTCGAGGTGAGTGAGGCGGGCACCACAGGACACCGCGGGAGTGTGAACCTCCCTCGAGACCGGGCTGCTCGGCTCTACGGCTCAACACGCCCTCAGGCGCAACTCTGCCCCCCTTCGGAAATTCCCAATGCTTGCCGCTCTACTTCAAGAGATCAGCCGCTTAACCTTTTAGCACCTATCATGCGGAGCAACCGCCCGCAAGTTGAAGGTAGGCAACGCGCAGTGGAATCGGGTGAACGTCATCTCGGGGCGATGATCTCGGCGATATAGTCGTCGTTCCAGACCGCCACTTTGCGTTTGACACGCAGGCTGTCTGTGCCAGGCGTCTGCCGCAGCAAGTTGCTCGCCATGTGCTTCACGGTCGTGAAGTTGGCCGGCGCGTTGTCCTTGCGGATCCGGCACTCGTCGTTCTGAAAGCGCGCCTCCGGCATGACGCGGAACACCATGTCCATGACCCAGTGCAACCCTTTCTCGACGCCCCTGTGGCCACGGATGGCGCTGCTCAACCGCTCGGCGTCGGCGGAAAGGGACGTGATGTAAAAGCGGCTCTCGCATTCGGTCTTGGCCCCGATCTCGCGGCAGCTTTCGACCATCGCGATGCTGGCGAGGCCTTCCCAGGCATGACGCTCCGTGAGCCAGTCGACATCGCCGACAACCGTCACCGTGCGGGTCTCGATCCGGCCGTGGCTCTTCTCCAGCGTCTCGTGGCACGACGGCTTGCAATCTGAGAATTTATTGGCGTTCTGCTCAGTGAAGACCTCCTCGACATCGTCCCGCAACGTGCCCTGGTTGCCTTTCAATGCGAGCACACAGTCGGCCTACTTCTCGATGACCTGAGCGGCGATCTCGCGCTGGCAACCCATCATGGCGAAGCCGTGTGTCTCACGGACGCATCGATGGTCACAATCGCACCCTTGATCGTCAGCCAATCGAGCAGCTTCGGGATCGCCGTGATCTCGTTGGATGTGTCGGCGACCTTCGTGCTCAGCTCTGCGAACAGCGTGAGACTGCGGGAGAAGCGGTGTCCCTGGTGCGCGGACTGATACGACGCATCACTGTCTCCCCGCAGACACAGCGGGAGCGCCAAGAGATTGAAATCGAAGCCGTATTTTCGCCAGTACACGTGTCTACTGAGCGTTACTGCACTGGTGGTTGCGGGGGCGTGCATCGATTGGTGGCGAATCCCGCAAGAGCGGCCGTATGCTAAGGTTCCCTTCCATCTGTTGGTCGGAGCGTCATCAGAGCCCCCGATTTTGGTCGAGCGAAGCCCCCCGTAGCAAACCCC
>JBGSTR010000364.1:0-6962 GCA_041736365.1 Chromatiaceae bacterium
GGCGGCGGCTGCGGCCGCCCGGGTTGAAGGACTGTTGGAGCTCCGCGTGGCCACGGATGCCGCCGACGTGGATCGGCTGTGGACGGCCCGCAAAGCACTGTCGCCGGCCTTGCGCAACATCGCGCCGAAGAAGATCAACGAGGATGTGGTGGTGCCGGTATCTCGGATGGCGGAGCTCATCGATGAGCTCGAACGGCTGTCACGCGAAACCGGGATACCCATCGTCAATTTCGGCCATGCCGGCAATGGCAATATTCATGTAAATCTGATGGTCAACCCGGACGACGCCGATCAGCTCAGGCGTTCCGCGACATGCCTCGACGCGGTCTTCACGCTGGTCCTGCGGCTCGATGGGACGCTCTCGGGCGAGCATGGCGTGGGCATCGAGAAACGCCCCTTCGTCGCCCGCGAGATCGATGCCGGCACCCTGCGACTGATGCGAGAGATCAAGCAGCGCTTCGATCCCGCGGGCATTCTGAACCCGGGGAAGACATTGCCCGACGCGGTCGGGACCTGATCCCCGCAGCACTAGCGCCCCGGGCGCACGAGTCCGCCGAGACCCACCGCCTCCAGCACGTCCAGCAGCAGCCGGCGCACCGCCGCCTCGTCCTCGCATTGCAGGGCAACGCGCAGCACTTCCCGCGCACGGGCTCGACTTACGCTGCGGATCACCCGCTTAACGCGCAGCAGGCTGCCGGCCCCCATGCTCAGGCTGTGCACACCCATCCCCAACAGCAAAGGCACCGCCAAGGGATCGCCGGCCATCTCGCCGCAAATGCTGACCTCCTTTCCGTGCACGCGCGCGCCGGCAAGGATCTGCACCAAGGCGCGCAGCACCGCAGGATGGAGCTCGTCGTAGAGCTTGGCCACGTGCGGGTTGTTGCGATCCACCGCCAGCAGGTATTGGGTGAGATCGTTGCTGCCGACCGAGAGGAAGTCCACCCGCCTCGCCAGGGCCTCCGCTTGATAGACCGCGGCAGGAACCTCGATCATCACCCCGATCGGGGGCATGTGTACCTGATACCCCTCCTCCAGCAGCTCGTCGTGAGCGCGCTGGACCAGCAGCAACGCCTCGTCGACCTCGCTTACCGTGCTGATCATGGGCAGCAGCAGCTGGAGGTTGTCGAGCCCGATGGCGGCCCGCAGGATGGCCCGCACCTGGGTGAGAAAGATCTCCGGATGATCCAGGGTGATGCGGATCCCGCGCCACCCCAGGAACGGATTGGCCTCCTTGATCGGGAAATAGGGCAGCGGCTTGTCGCCGCCGATGTCCAAGGTACGGATGGTCACCGGGCGTGGCGCGAAAAGCTCCAACACGTGCCGGTAATTCGACATCTGGGCAACCTCGCCCGGAAAGCTGTCGCGCACGATGAACGGCAGCTCCGTTCGATACAGCCCGACACCCGCCGATTCCTCGATACCCAGCGGGCGGGTCTCGGAGACCAGTCCGGTGTTCAGGAACATGGGCAGGACGTAGCCGTCGGTGGTTTCGGCGGGAAGGTGGCGCAGGGCCTGAAGCTCGTTGGTCAGCGCCCGATCGTCCGCGGCCAAGCGCTGGTACTCGGAGCGCACCGCCGGGCCGGGTGCGATATAAACGCGCCCCCGATAGCCGTCCACCACCATCTCACGCCCCTCGACGCGACTCACCGGGAGATCCGATACGCCCATGGCGGCGGGCACGCCCATTCCCCGCGCCAAGATCGCGACATGGGAGGACCCCGAGCCGGTGGTGGAAACGATGCCGGCGAGTCGCTCATGCGGGACGTCGGCGATCTGCATGGCGCTCAGCGACTCGCCGACCAGGATCGCGTGGAGTGGGTACTCGACCGGGGCGGTGGTCAAATTCTGCATATGCATCAGGATGCAGCGCCCTAGATCGCGCACGTCCGACGCCCGCTCGCGCAGATAGGCATCGTCCATGTCCTCGAACACCCGAGCATGCTCGGCGATGGTCTCGCGCAGCGCGCCGGGGGCCCAATTCCCGTCCCGAATTCGGTGCAGCGTGCCGTCGATCAGCGAATCGCTCTCCAGCATCAGCCGCCAGGCGTCGAAGAGCGCCATCTCCTCCGGGCGCAGGTGCTCCTGGGTGCGCACCGCGAAGCGGTCCAGGTCTTCGGCCACGTTCTCGACCGCGCTGCGAAAGCCTTCTTCTTCCGCATCCGTGTCCTCGACATGACGGTCGGGTACCGCATCCAAATCCGCGGGCGGATAGACGACCACCGCCATGCCGATCCCGATCCCGGACGAGGCGGCGAGACCGGGCAAAAAGCGTTGCGGAATCCCTTCGTCCTGCAGGCGTTCCAACTCCCCGTTGGTGCGGGCAAAGGTGATTGCGCCGGCAAGCTGAGAGGCAAGGGTGACGACGAAGGTAACCTCGTCGTCTTCAAAGAGTCGGGTCTCGCCCTGGCGCAGGACCAGGACGCCGAGCACCTTGCGATTCTGGATGATCGGGGCGCCCAGGAAGGCGTGAAACCGCTGCTCGCCGGTATCGGTGATGCAGAGATAGCGCGGATGCGTCCGGGCGTCGTCGACGTTGAGCGGCTCGGCTCGCTCGCTCACCAGTCCGACGAGTCCGCGGCCGAGCTCGATGCGCACGCGCCCGACCGCCTCCGGGCGCAGACCGTCGGTCGCTTGCAGCACGTGCCGTCGGTTCTCGAAGTCGTTCAGATAAACCGAGCAAACGTCCGCGCCGACCGCCTGCTTGACGCGCCGGACGATGATCGCCAACGCCTGCTCCAGGTCCGGTGCGTTGTTCACCTCCTGAACGATGCGGCGCAACGACTCGAGCATGCGGGTCAGCGGCCGCTTCGCGGCCGGTTCAACAAGCTCCACTCCCGGCTCGGGGCGGGTGTCCTCCAACCGACTTGGCGACGGGGTGATCATGGTCGAGGCCTAATCAGCGGCGATGCTGTCGCAGGAAGCCCGAGAGTCGGGCGGGCGGTTCGTCGCGGTCGGGGCTTCCGTCCGGATAGAGCAGCGGCGCCAGCTCCTCGAGCGCCTGCTCATAGACGCGCCGCTTGAAATACACGACCTCATGCAGCGGCTGCCAGTAACGGACCCAACGCCACGCGTCGAACTCGGGCTTGTTGGTTCGATCGAGGCAGAAGGCGTCCTCGCCGCAGTGAACGCGGAGCAGGTACCATACCTGTTTTTGGCCGATGCAGGTGGGACCGCATTGATGACGGATGAAGCGCCGCGGAAGATGGTAGCGCAACCAACCCCGCGTGCATCCCAGCACCGTGACTTGGTGTGCCTGCAGGCCGACCTCTTCCTCCAGCTCCCGGAACATCGCCTGCTCCGGGGTTTCGTCGCTGTGGATGCCGCCCTGCGGGAACTGCCAGGCATTCTGACCCACACGCCGACCCCAGAACAATCGGCGGTCCCGGTTGCTCAAGATGATCCCCACGTTGGGCCGGAAACCGTCGCGATCGATCACGTAGGTGCACCATTTCGAGGTTCGTCCGCCATTTTTCCACAATCGCGCCGTTACCAGCAAGCAAGGTCCCGCATAAGCGTTTGCGCATCAACGGCTTTCCGTTGGAGCTCAAGATGACACTGGCACTGTTCGACCTCGACAATACGCTGCTCGCCGGAGACTCGGACCACCTCTGGGGACGCTTCCTCGCCGCCCGCGGGGTGGTCGACGGCGCGTACTACGAGCGGGAAAACGACCGCTTCTACGGCGAGTACAAGGCCGGCTGCCTGGACATCGCCGAATTTCTGCGTTTTTCGCTGCGTCCGTTGTTGGAGCATCCGCGCGAGCGGCTGGAGTCGTTGCGCAGGGAATTCATCGCCGAGCGGATCGAGCCGATCATACTCGGGCCCGCGCGCGCGCTCGTGGAGCGGCACCGCACTTTCGGCGACACCCTGCTGATCGTCACCGCGACCAACTCCTTCGTCACCGCTCCGATTGCCGCAATGCTCGGCGTTTCAAACCTGATCGCCACCGAGCCGGAGGAGCGCGACGGGCGCTATACCGGGGAGGTTGCCGGAATGCCCGCGTTTCGCGACGGTAAGGTGCTGCGCCTGGAGCAGTGGCTCGCGGAACATCCAGGCGAGGACCTGGTGGGGAGCACCTTCTACACTGACTCGCACAATGATCTACCGCTGCTCGAACGGGTGGACCATCCGGTCGCCGTCGACCCAGACCCGGTGCTGAGTGAAGTCGCCCGCGCCCGCGGCTGGCCGATCCTGACCCTGCGAGAGCCGTCGCCGGCGTGATTGGTGGAGCTACATCGCCGGCCGCTTCAAGACCAAGGCCGAACGCGGTTCTCCGGCAGCAGAGTGGCCGAAGGTAAAGCGACTGGAACGCCGCGTTTTCGTGTCGCGAGCTGATCGGATCCCGGACGGCGATCGATAGGCATCTGCCGAAGGTAAAACATGTCCCGCATCGAATCCCTGCGCGCCGAGGCGCCGCTTGTCTTCGTAGTCGCCACTATGGTCGCCTTTCTGGTCTTCGGCGGCGGCTGGCTGACGGATCTGAGCGACCCGCGGTGGCTCGCACTGATGTTTGCCTGGCTGTTCGCGACCATTCTGTGGGCCGCGCTCAAGGTGGTGCACCATGCGGACTGCCTGGCGGTGAAGCTCGGGGAGCCCTACGGCACCCTGATCCTCACGATCTCGGTGATCTCCATCGAGGTGCTGATGATCTCGGCACTGATGCTGAGCGGCAGCAACAATCCAACTCTGGCCCGCGACACCATGTTCGCGGTGATCATGATCGTGCTCAACGGCATGGTGGGGCTCACCCTGTTGCTGGGCGCACTGCGCCACGGCGAGCAGGACTACAACCTCCAGGGCGCAAATGCGTACCTGTCGGTGATCATCCCGCTGGCCATCCTCACCATGCTGCTGCCGGATTTGACTGTCTCAACGCCGACCCCGACCCTGACCGGCTTCCAAGCGGTCTTCCTGGTCGTCATCTGCATCGCTCTATACGGCACCTTTCTCGCGATCCAGACCGTGCGCCACCGCGGCTATTTCACCAATGCCGCTTCCATGCCGGATCACGGCGACGCGGAAGCGGACGACCACGAACCAACCGGGCTACGCTCGACGCCGGTGCATGCCATGTTGCTGCTCGCTTATCTCGTACCGGTGGTCGTGCTGGCAAAAAAACTCGCTACACCAATTGATTACGGCATTGAGGAGCTCGCATGGCCGGCGGCCCTCGGCGGCTTTATCGTCGCCGCGCTGGTGCTGACGCCCGAGGCCGTAGGGGCGGTCCGAGCAGGTCTCGCCAATCGGCTGCAACGCGCGGTCAACATCTTCCTCGGATCGGTGATGGCCACCATCGGTCTCACGGTGCCCGCGGTCCTGACCATCAGCCTGCTCACCGGAAGAACCGTCGAGCTTGGACTTCAGGGGGCCGACATCATCATGCTCATTACGACCCTGTTGGTCGCGATGGTCACCTTCAGCGCCCAGCGCACCAACTTGCTGCAGGGCGTCGTGCACTTGGTCTTGTTCCTGGCGTATCTGATGCTGATCTTCTCGCCCTGACCCCGACGAAACGCTGATTTTCCGTCCGGGCGGTGGAATCCTGCCGGTGTCGGATTGGGAAAGCGCATTTTGCGCGAGCTCATTTCGAGCCGCGGAAGGCGTTTATCAGCATCCCCGTAACGCCAACGCATCGCGCCGCTCCGCCACGGCGGTCGCATCAGAACGCGGCCGACTCGGCTTCCAGATAGGCTAGCGAAATGTGTTTCCCCAACTCGTCATCGAATCCCGCCCAGTCGCTGAACCGGGCCAGCCGAGCGGCCACCTGCGGTTTCATATCGAAATCCCCGACGCCCTGCTCGTAGAGCGCGGCGACCGTCTCGTAAACGCCGGCCAGGTATTCGCGGTAGTCGTAGACGATCTCCCAGCCGCCGGTCGGGCCGTGCCCGGGGACCAGGACCTTGGCCGGGATCCGAGCCCTGGCGGCGTCGAGCGCCGCGATGCTGCCGCGGAAAGAGCCGTCGTCCATGCGCACGATGCGCTGATTGGTGGCGTTGTCGGCGAGGAACAGCACTTCGGGCTCGACCACCTCGATCATCAGGTCGGTCAGGGTGTGGACTTGGCCGAAATAGTGAAAGCGGAAGGTCAATCCACCCAGCACAACCTCGTCGCCGTCACCCACCGCGATATTCGGCCCGACCACCTCGGTGCCGCGGGTGGCGCCCTCGGTGGCCCCCAGCATCCGCGCCACCCACTCGTGGCCGGCGCCCGCATCTACCGCCTCCAACATCCGGGGATGGGCATAAATCGGCAGGTCCGAGCGCTCGGCGCGCAGCGCCTGATTGGCCAGCCAATGATCTCCGTGCACGTGGGTGTTGAGCACCGCCAGCAGCGGCCGATCGGTGATGCGGCGGATCTGCCGCAACACCATCTCCCCGGTTTGGACACTGGATCCAGGATCGACCACCACGACACCCGCATCCGTGACCACGAAGGCCGGGTTGTTCATGAATCCCTGGTTTTCCGGCGTGGGATAGTCGCGTGGGCCGTGAATCACGTAGATTCCCGCCGCGACCTCGTCGGCGGGGTAGTCGGGCACCGCCGGACCGCGTGGATCGGCGGCTAGCGCGAGTGCGGGCAGCAGCAGGGCCAGGATCTGAGAAAAGCGCATGTCGGGGACACCTCATATCGGCGCGAAAAGCCTTCACTATAAAGTAAGGGGCGGCGCGCGGGCGGCAGTGGGCAGCGCCAAGAGCGAAGGCCTACGGCTGGACGGACGGAAACAACGCACAAAAAAAAGCCGGGCAGTAGCCCGGCTTTCTTCAGGCGCGCTTCCTGCGCGCCGCGATCATCCCTGGGGTAGCGACTTACTTGGACTCGGTCTGAGCCGGAGCAGCCGGGGCCACGGGGGCCGCATAAGGGGCCGCGTAAGGCATCGGGCCGCCGTAGCCGTAGCCACCGCCGTAGTAGGGGGCTCCGCCCCAGCCGCCGTAAGGAGCGCCGCCGTAGCCGTAGCCGTAGCC
>JBGSTR010000367.1:0-7980 GCA_041736365.1 Chromatiaceae bacterium
GGCTACGGCGGCGGTCCCAACGGCTACGGCTACGACGACGGTTCCGGCGGCTACGGCGGCGGTCGCGGTGGCCGCTACTAATCACCGGGCGGCGCCGGCCTCGATGTCGAACTTCTTCCAAGCGCGACAAGGGGCAACTTCAATCCCACGAAGATAGCGCCCAACCCAACGGCGCCTCCCTTGGCGCCGTGGGTCCCGCCGACCCGCACGCGACCGATCCGAGTCGTTCATCCTTAGGGCCACGACGCGATCCGGATGGATTGCCCAAGCTAGGAACAGAGTTGTTGCGGGGCAACGGCGCAAGCCGGAGGTAGGCCGCTTCTTGCGGGTTGTCGACCCCACTCAACTCGCACTGCGCCGCGCTCCCACATGTGCCCTGCGGCGCAACCGCAACGGGCTTTAACCTTATTCTTCATTGGTGACGGTTATGAAAAAGGGACTTCACACCGCCGGAACAAGGTTGCGCTTGGCTGAAAGCTTATGCGCGCTCGCCTAGGAAACGCTGATTAAATGCCGTCCTGGCATTTAATAAGCTCGCGGCCCGAGAGGCGCGACTCTCGGATCGCTACATTCTCAAGCACTTACGGGTGCTCGAAAATGCCGAGCCATCCCTGGCTCGAACGGGAAACGCTTTAAATCAGCGTTTCCCCAAGTGGATCAGCGCAACGCTCACGAAACGATCGAGAGCACAAGCGCGCATCACAGAGAAGAGTATTGCCGTGTCATGGCATAACGTTGACGGCCCGAAGGGTGGCTCTGGGGATAACGGGGCTAAACGCCATGGTCTCGAGAGTGTAATTCTATGGGGCCAGAATAAACTCAATCAGATCCCGCCGCGTGGTCGCCCCCTTGGCGTCATCGTCCTTAGCGTCTTCGTTCTGGCTGGCCTGGGCGCATGGACGGCCTACTACACGGTGCCGAGCGACTCGGTCGCAGTCGTGCAACGTTTCGGAAAATACCTCAAGGACGTTCCGCCGGGCTTGCACTTCAAGGTGCCACTCGGCATCGATACGGCAACCATCGTTCCCGTCAAACGGCAGCTGAAGCAGGAGTTCGGGTTCACAACGCCCGGGGCTACCGATCCGTACCAGAGCCCCCGCGACGGCAAGAAGGAAACCGAGATGGTGACGGGCGACCTCAATGCGGCTCTGGTGGAGTGGGTGGTCCAATACCGGATCTCGGATCCCGTCAAATTCCTCTTCGAAGTGCGGGAGCCGAGTGAAACCCTCCGCTACGTGTCCGAATCCGTCATGCGGGAGGTCGTCGGAGACCGCACCGTGGACGAGGTGATCACCGTCGGCCGACAAGAAATTGAAACCGAGGCGCTGACCAAGATGCAGGCGCTCTCAACCAAATACGCCATGGGGATCAGCATCGACCAGGTTCAATTGAAGAACATCAATCCACCCGAACCGGTGCAGGAGTCGTTCAACGAGGTCAACCAGGCCCAGCAGGAGAAAGAGAAGCTAATCAACGAAGCGCGCCGCGATTACAACAAGGTGATCCCGCTGGCCGAGGGCGAAAAGGATCAACGGATCCGCGAAGCCGACGGCTATCGCCTCAAGAGGATCAATGAAGCGGAAGGCGATGTCGCCAGGTTCAATGCCTTGTTTGCGGCGTACAGCAAGGCGCCGGAGGTCACTGGTCGCCGCATCTATATCGAAACCCTCCAGGACGTTCTGCCGGGCATACGCTCAAAGATCATTGTCGACGAACAGGCGCCCAGAATTCTGCCGCTGCTGAATCTCGACTCCCAGCGCGGGGGCGGCCATGAATAAGATTAAGCTAGTCGCTATCGTAGCGGTTCTGGTCGTTGCGACGTTCGTGTTGGTAAGCTCGACCTATACGGTGAGCGAAGTCGAGCAAGTAATCATCACTCAGTTCGGCAGACCGGTCGGCGCCCCCGTGACCTCCGCCGGCCTGAAGTTCAAGCTGCCGTTCATTCAAGACGTCAATCCCATCGACAAACGGATTCTCGAGTGGGACGGCAACCCGTCGGACATGCCGACCAAGGACAAACTCTACATCTCGGTGGACCTCTTCGCCCGCTGGCGGATTACAGATCCCCTCCAGTACTTTCTGCGCTTGCGCGACGAACGCAGTGCCCAGTCGCGTTTGGACGATATTCTGGGCAGCGAGACGCGCAATGCCGTTGCCAAGCACGAGTTGATCGAGATCATCCGCACCACCAAAGATCGCGTGCCATTGCGTGACGCTCTCCTGACCGATGCGGAACGCGACATGGGGGCCCTGGTGCCGATCCAGAAGGGACGCAAACTGGTCGAGCGGGAGATCTTTGCCGCGGCTGCCGAGAAGGTTCGCGTGTTTGGCATCGAGCTGCTCGACATCCGGTTCAAGCGGATCAACTACAACGAAAGCGTGCGCCCCAAGATTTACGATCGGATGGTCAGCGAACGGCGCCAAATCGCGGAACGGTTCCTGTCGGAAGGCAACGGCGAGGCCGCCCGAATCCGCGGCAACCGGGTGCGTGACCTGAACAAAATCCAGTCTGAGGCCTACCGACAGGTCGAGGAGATCCGCGGCGTGGCGGATGCGAAAGCCACCGAGATCTACGCGAAGGCCTACAACCAGAGCCCGGCGGCGGTAGATTTCTACGAATTCACGCGGACCATGCAGTCCTACAGGACGATCATCGCCACAAACACGACCCTCGTCCTTTCCACCGACAGTGATCTGTTCAAATTTCTAAAGGGGATGAGTCCGGACGAGGCAGATGTCGTTCCCGTGCGCGCTCCCGACAACGAGCGCTGACATTGCGACCCGGCGACAACCGGCTGAGAGCGCATGCCTCGGGATGAGCGCCGTCACCGACACGAAAGCCCGCACGCGTGCGGCTTGACCACCGGCCGGATCGCCAGGTGGAGTGGGAGGCGTTAGGCCACATCCGTACTCGCTGGGCACCCGGCCGGACCGCCGTCGCCTCCCGCGCTGGTGGCCGTGAGCCATAGCGATCTGCTTCGCCCGCCACGGGAATGACAGCCTCCCTACGACCTCGCCAATTCCGTGGACCCCACGGCCGTGAATATTCGCGACGCGGTGGGGGCGGCTGCTAAAGACCGGGCGGTGCCGGTGACCGATACCATCCCCGTCTGACTGCCGCGCGGCGGGTCCATAACGTGGAAGACAGCCATGGTTCAATCTGCTCGCTCGACAGGGCGCGGCGGTTCGGGTTCGACTCCTGCGTTGTCTGGACGAGCGAAAGCGCGCGGAGGACTGGCCGCTCCTTCGGCTGCAGCTGGCGCGCGCTGGGCGCTTCCTGGCGAAGCTTCCGGGCCGGCTGATGGGGTGAGCCGTGCTGCCGCTTCCGCCTCCGCATCCGATTCGGCAGGGCGCCTCGTCCGGGCGGCGGGCAGCTCCGAGAACAGGGAACGCGCCAAAGTTGCGAGCCCAATAACCGTCCGGACAGTATCGAGGAAGGTATGGGCTTTGACGGGCAAAGGACTCGAGCCCTGCGGCTTGGGTGTGTGGCGCTGGGTGAGCTCTCCGACGAGGAATCCCATGCCGCCTCCCCACAGCAACACTGTTGGTTCCGTCATCCATTCCTGGACCGTCCGGCGTAACGTAATGCAGCGAACCCCTACCAACCGCCGCCGATTTTGGAGCTGACGCTCGGCATCGCTGATCTGCGCGGTTAGCGAGGAGGTCGGTGCTCTAGGGCTTGGAAGCTCGTTTGCCATCAGGACGTCTCCGCTTCCTGACCCTCCGGCGACGCCGGCTCAAGACTGCGGGTGTTCGCGGGGAACTGTAAATCATGGCTAAGGCGGCCGACCACGTGCCAGAGAATGAGCGCGACGCCCAAGTTGACGGCTACCGCCAGCAGCAGGGCGCTCCCCGTCGTCATGACTCCAAGGCTGGTCAGCGCGAGTATGGCGGCGATCTGCAGCCCGAGCCACGCGCTGAGGAGGAGGCCCGCTACGAGCATTCCCGCTACCACCATGGACACCAAGCTCTCACCCGCCCGTTGGGTCTCCAAGGCGGCGAGCTTGAGACGGTCGTGCGCGAGTCCACGCACCGCTTGCCAAAGCAGATTGGCCTCATGTGGCACGGCTGCACGATGAACCGGGTCGCTGGAAGCGGCCCGGAATCCAACGCCTTGCTCGGCTGCCGTATTCGGATCCATCCCGGGGTGAGCTCCTAACGCGAGCTCAATAGGCGGCTCAACAGGAAGCCGCCGACGACCGCGATCCCCAGCGCCTTGACGGGGTTGTCGCGGACGTAAACCCGGCTCTTGTCCAGCCATTCCGCCTGAAGCTCTTTCAGTTGCCCCCCTTTCTCGTCTACCGTCTTCGCGGCATGAGCCGCCGCGCCGGCCACTTTGTCAACCGCCTCGTGCGCGCCAGATGCCATGCGGAGTACGACGGGATCAGCCGTTTCCGCCACTGTGCCCTTGTCGTGATCTTTGCTCATGATGATCTCCTGATAATGACGTTGCTCGTGTGGGCCGGTCCCGCGCCGGCGGAGTTGGCACCAGCCGGGTCGTTTGGACGGCTCGTGAACCCTTCGGCTCCTTTCCTGCTCATTGCCTTTGTGTTTGGCACCTTATGGTAAGGGTCGATGTTGCGATGGTTTAGTTATTCAATAGGTAAATGACCACCAGCACAATCGTGGGAACACCCAACAACCATCCGATCAAATACTTACCCATTATTTCTATCCTCTATCAGTCCAGGCCATTACAAATCGTTTTAGTGAACGATTTGTCCCTCGCTGCCACCGGCAACCCTTGTTAGCCCTGGCACTATATGAGAATCTACCCTAGAGAACCTTGTGCGATCTGTACGGTGGCGTACGCAGCGTTGGAAAAAATAAAGACCTATCGCGAATCAGCCACCGAAGAGTCCCCCTCGTGAGGTGAGTTGCTTGCTTTGGACTCGGCGCTACCATTCTACTCGCCGAGCAGTTCAGCTACGGGCTGCAATGGCTCGACATGCTCGGATACGACCTTGACAATGACGGTGATCGGAATACTGAGCAACATGCCCCAGATGCCCCAAAGCCAACCCCAAAACAGCAGTGAAATGAAAACGGCCGCGGTATTCATCGTAGCGATGCGCCCAGTCATCCAGGTGGTAACAAAGGTGCCGACGAGGATAGCGATCGCCAACCCTGACCCAGATACCAATAGTGCCATTGAAAATGAGTCGAACTGCATAAAGGCAGCCGTCCCGGTGGCAACGGCAGTGAGCCCGGGACCCAAGTAAGGGATGATATGGAGAAAACCCGCGGCGACGGCCCACGCACCCGCGTTTTCCAGGCCGAGCCAGCGGAACACCAACCAGGCCGACAGCGCCACGAGCACGTTGGTGGTCAGCAGCAAGAGCATATATCGCTGGATGGAGCGGTTGATGTCACTGAGGATTTGTACGGTGATCTTTCTGCTCGATAGCGACGGCCCCGCGAGTCTTACCAGCTTTCGTTTGAAGGTGTCGCCCGACAGCAAGAGAAAGAAAACCAGGAACAGCACCATGGTGGCCTGGACAATGTATCCGAGGGCCCCCATGGAACCCGCCCATAGAAAATTTCCCGTCTTGAATGCCGACGGATCCTCAATGACGACGCGCGTCGCGGGCATTTTCGGCGCAGGAGAAATGCCGGTCGCATCGGTGGCTGCCTGCTCGAGTTGCTGCGCGGCGCTTTGTACGTTATGCATTGCATCGTGATGGCCTTCCCCAAGCTTGGCGAGGCTCTTGGACAAATGGGCAGCCGCTTCCGGCAGTTGCTCGACGATCGCCTGCATCTGTCCGCGCAAGGAGTAGGTACCGAAGGCGAGCCCGCCCACAAGGGCGAGCATTACCAGGGCGGCGCCAGCCGTCCGGGGCATCTTCATCAGCTCGAGCCAGACGACGAGGGGATTCAACGTGTACGCGAGGAGAATCCCGATTAACACCGGAATGAGAAATCCTTGCGCCCACTCCAAAACGACGACCACGGCGGTCGTAGCCAAGATGGTCAGCGCCAAGCTCCGCGCGCCCGGGCCGTTGCGGAACCTTGCCTGCAAGGGGGCGGCGCCCGGCGTCTGGTGGGTCGAATGAGGAAGGCCGGCGGTAGTTTCGGATTCAGAATGCATCTTATCTTAGTGAAGTAGGTCTACAGTTCCCGGACGCCATGTACCGGCGTTGTCGGCCAGATAGAGAATGGTGTCGGCCCCACTCAGCGCTTGGCGCAACTGCGCCATGCCGTCGATGGCAAAAGGCTCTGCGAGCACCCGCGCTAACGTCGATTGCAGTTCGTATTCTTCCGCCGCGCCATCGTCGATGATATTGCCGGCGATGGCGATGCGCACCGCGGTCTCCAGCGGGTCTGGGGCCGTACGCACACGTTCGCGCAATGCGGGGAGCATCGTCATTGCTTGCACCGTGGCGTCCCGCTTGCTTTCACCATAGGGGTCGGGCGTGTCGGTCAGGCGCCGGACCACCCGGTGGATACGCTCCGCCATCACCGGCGGCGTTGCGTCTGCCGGCAGGGTGCGGAACTGGTCCATGGTTTCCAGCAGGATGTATCTCTGCAGTTCCACCGAGGCGTGGGCGCGGCGAGCCGCGCTCAATGCCTGACGCAGGAAACAGGGGTAGCAGTCGAGGTACGTCTTCACACCGCAGTACGATGGGCCAAAGGTGTTATCGCCCACCGAGTCGCGAGCAAAGCCGTGCCGATCACCGCGGCGACCAAGATGCCGATGCGGAATGCGTCAATGATCAGGAGGATGCCGACAACGCGGATCATCCGATCGATGTTGCCGATGTCAGTCTTGGTGATGTCGAAGTTCATGGTCGGCTCTCCAGTCGATAGCAAGTCATCCTCGCCGCGTTGCCGAATCGGTCCGCCCTGGTAAGCGCTGATCGAGTCGCTGGAAACCAAGCAGCGATCCCGGTTCCAAGCGTCCGGGTCTTTTTTCAAATAACCATGAGACTAGCCGCATGACGATGGGTGGTCTGTACGGCAGCACACACTCGCTCACTGGGCAGCCAGGTTGCGCAACGGGCGCCAGACGATGGCGTGCAGACCCTTGAGCATCGCGTCCGCATTACGCCATCTGGCTGATGGTTCTGCCGAAGCGATTGAGTGCAATGGCGAAGAGCGCCGCGCCGATCAGGAGCAGTGTGAGGAACTGCGGCCAGACGACCGATAGACCGGCACCGCGGAACAGGATGGTCTGGCTGCTGGCGACGAAGTGGGTGGTGGGGGCGACGAGCATTAGGTTCTGAACCAGCTCCGGCATGCTCTCGCGCGGGGTCGAGTTGCCCGAGAGCAATTGCAACGACAGCAGGATGAGCACCGCGAGCATGCCGAACTGCGGCATCGAGCGCGCCAGCGTGGCCAGGAAGATCCCCATCGAGGTGGTGGCGAAGAGATGCAGCCCGGCCGCGACCAGGAACAGTGCCACCGAGCCCTCGATCGGCACCCGCAGGATGCCCTGCACGACGAACACTAGCGCAATAGCCGCGGCCAGCAGCACGACCAGACCCATCGACCAGACCTTGGACAGCCGGAGTGTCGCGTGTCCCTCGTGATACCTCGCGGGAGCATCCTGCTGCCGCGAGGACTCGGTCCTTGGCGACAACCTACTTGGCCCGGGCGCGCCCTGCGGTCCCTGCCGTACCCGACTCCCCGTTGGTCCGCCGGGCACAACAGCGCCCGCAAATGGCTCTACGGCGTGTGGGATGCGCTCTGCATGTTGTCTGCGCGGCTGCGGGACTACCGCCCCTTCGCCACTGCGACAATACGCTCGCCCCCGCGCCTACCCGGGATTACCGGCCATCGCTTCGCTCTCCATGGCCGGCAGCGGGTGAAGACGTTCCGCCCCATCGGCCGGTTCTCGCGCGACCTGCTCAAGGTCGCCCGCCGCGATCAGTGCAGCGGCTGTCATCAGGCACCCCTGGACGCCATGCATCAGGGCGAGATCGGCGCCTGCGGCCAGTGCCACTCCCAACGCGCCTGGACGCCCGCGACCTTTGACCACGA
>JBGSTR010000369.1:0-1629 GCA_041736365.1 Chromatiaceae bacterium
CGCGCAGGATGTCGACGCCGGCATAGCCCATCTCCAGGGCAGCGCTGGCGGACTCGGCTAAGGCGCGAAGCTCCGCATCCAATAGGGCCGGCTGAACGCTCGCACCACGGGCGACGTTGGTGATCCAACCGTCCGAACAGCGCCGCATCGCCGCGACGGCTCGCCCGGCGACGACGAACACCCGCCAGTCGTGAGCCGCAGCGCTCCCGGTCGAGACAAAGCGCTGGAGATAGAACACCCCGTTCTGGGCCTCGGCGGACGGCAGCTCGGCCGGGTCGCCGATGCGCATCACGCCCTCGCCTTGCGACCCGAACAAGGGCTTGAGCACCAGGGATTCGCCGTCGCGACGGACCTGCTCGACGATCCCGCGCGCCTGCTCCGAATCCGCCGCGATCCACGCCGGCGGGGTCGCAATCCCGGCCAGGTGCAGCAGAAAGCTGGTCATACCCTTGTCGACGCTGCGCTCGATCGCACGCGGATCGTTGTATACCGGAACACCGAGCCGAACGAGTGCGTGGAGAATGTCGAGATAGAACACCACCTGCTCGAGCGTTCCGCCGGGCACACCGCGCACGAATGCGGCGTCCGGCAGCCCGTCGAACCCGGGCACCGCCAGGTCGCAGGCGCCGTCGGACAGGTCGAAGCGGCAATCTCGCAGCGACACGAAGTGACTGGAGCAGCCGCGAGCCGCGAATGCCTCGCGCAGGCGCGCCCCGTGCCAGCCGGGATCGTCGGTAAAGATGGCGATGCGGAGATTCACGACGGGTTGGTTGAGAAGTCGATTCCAAAAGAGGCGGCAAGCAGGCCCAAGTCGAGCCGGCCGGCCCGAAAGCTCCGCCCGCTGTCAAGCGCGGTGACCACGACCCGCGCCGGACTGAAAAGCATGGGGTCGACCTGGAAAAAATCGTAGTTATAGGTCTTAAAGACCTCGGCGAACGGTCGTCCGTAGTCGCGTGAGGCGCCGCTGGGGAGCCGCTCCGCCAGCGCCTGCGCGTCTTCGTCGCTGCCGGCGACGTAGAGCTGCACCTGACCGGCGAACAGGATCGCGTCGTTGGTTCGCCCCATTGCTGTGAGAAAATCGGGCGCGGGCGGGGGCAGCGGTGCACTGCCGATGCCGTCGCGGATGGCGTCAAGCGCGAACCCCAGCGCATGGGCCTTGTGCATCGCCACCTCCAGCACCCGAGAGACGATCTGCACCGTACCGGCAAGGCTGCTTGTGGGCGTGAGGATCAGGGTCAGACCCGCTGGATCGATGCCGCAGTCGCGGGCAATCTTTTCCACCAGCGGCAGCGGCGGGGACCGATCGACTTCCAACACCAGGCAGGTCTCGTCGCAGGAATCCTCGTAGCCGATCTCACCAAACAATGGCTCCTTAAGCGCGAGCGCCCGGCCGGGACCCGAGCCCAGGGCATGAAAGGCGCCCTTGCCCTCCCCGTGCGCCAAGCTCCAGCCGGCATATTGGCTCCCGAGGCAGCCCAACACCGGATCGCTGGTGGTGACCTGGACCGAGGACGGCCACTCGGGGACCTGTCCGCTCGCGGTAAGCTGGACCCGCCCGAGACCGCCGAGACAGATCTCGGCGATCCGCCGACCGGCCTCGAGCCCACCCGCGGCGGCGATGCCGGCGTC
>JBGSTR010000372.1:0-2460 GCA_041736365.1 Chromatiaceae bacterium
GGGCATGCGCAGGCGTCCCGCCGGCACGTCGCGATTGGCGTCGCGCAGTCGCTGCTCCAGGTCGAGCACGTCGAAGCCCAGCCCGGCCAGACGATATTGGTCGGCGATGACCTGGATCTCGCGCTCGAGTCCACCGCCGACCTCGGCGGCGGCGACCCCCGGCAGGGTCACCAGATCGCGGCTTAGGCTGTAGTCGACCCAGGTCCGCAGCTCGACCGGATCGCGCAGGCCGGAGCTGATCACGTATTCGGCCACCGGGAGCTGGAAGGGATCGCGCTTGTAGATCACCGGCGGCTCGTCGCTCTCCGGCAGGAAGCGTTTCGCCCGGTCGAGTCGCGAGCTGGCGTCGCGCAGGGCCTCGTCGATGTCGGTGCCGTAGCGGAACGACAGATCCACCGCGCTGCGGCCCTCGGTGGTCCGCGATTGGACCCCGATCGCACCCTCGGTGATCGCCAACTGCTCCTCGAGCTGGCGCGTGACCTCGTCCTCCATCACCTTCGCGGGCACGCCGGGGTCGCTGACGCGGACCAGCACGTCGGGATAGATGATGTGGGGCAGCAAGTCGATGTTCAGGCGGCTGAGCGAAAGGCCCCCGAGCACCATCGTCGCCAGCGTCAGCGCGACCACGCCGATGGGGTGGCGTACGGACCAGGTGGAAATACTTGCGGACATGTGCTCGAGGCGGCTAGCGGGGCTTCTGCCGCGCGACACCAATGGCCCGGCAAGCAGCCTCGCTCATTCCCAGGCGATCTCGGCCGCCGCCGATTGCACCACCCGCGGCTCGGTCAGCGGGTAGGGCGAAATGCGCAGCCGTTGCAGGCGCTCCTGGTAGGCCATGCAGTAGTCCTGGTGGAAGCCGAGGAACATGGGGTCCGAGGTGACCGACCAGACATCCTCGATGAACGCCAGATAGCTGCGGGTCTGGCCCATGTGGTAGGCGGTCGGCTCCTCGCGCAGGCGAAAGCGCTCGACGCGTTTGTCCCACATCGGGAAGGCGGCCGGGTTGCCCAGGTGAAGCACCTTGGAGGCCCCCACCAAGGAGGTCAGGCAGGCGGCGATCGGCTCGATGACCTGCTCGCTGATGGTCACGCCCTCGCCGCGTGCGTTTTCGAAGGCGGCGACCGCGGCGCTGAGGTAATCACTGTCGAGCCGCAAGGCGCGGGGCATCCAGGAGTAGGCGAGCGAGGCGCAACGCAGGAAGGCATCGGTCGAGTCGCGCGACTCCATGGCCGCGGCGCGCAGCAGTGCCGGGTAGGTGCGCAGGATGCTGGCCTCCCTGGAGCCGGCCGGGTGGAGATTGGCGTGAACCAGATTGATCGCGGGATAGAGTCGCTCGATGTTCATGTTGAAGGCTGATCGCATGGTTGCAGGACCCCGTGGGGCCGATCGCTGAACGACTCCGGCGGTGGTACCGCCAACCGCCCGCCTGGCGTTTCCCGACGACTTGCTGGTCTCGGGCTCCCGGTTGCGGACTCCAATTGCGGGCTCTGGGCTAGTTTATCAGCCCGGCACCACCTTGACGGCTTTTCCAGCCGTCAGACCCAGAAACCCGCGGGTTATCACCCGGTCGCCGGGCGCGAGTCCGTCGAGGATCTCGATGCTGTCGGCGATCCGCAGTCCGCTGCGCACGTCGCGTCGCTCCGCTTCGCCTTCCGCTGTGACCAGCCACAGAAACTCCCCGTCGCGATCCCGGCGCAGCGCCCGAAACGGCACCAGGGTGCGTGCCACCGCGGCCGTCTCCAGGGTTGCACGCACGAACTGGCCGGCGGTGGCGCCGGGTGGGATCGGATCGACCGCAAGCTCCACGATCCCCTGGCGGCTCGATTCCTCCAGGCTGGGGTGAATGCGCAGGACGCGGGCGCCGAAGTCCTCCGCGCCCAGGGCGTCGATCCGCAGCCGCGCCGGATCGCCCACCGCCAGGTGCGGGAGGATCAGCTCGGAGGCATAGACCTCGGCCACCAGCGAATCCGGGTCGGCGAGTGTCAGCAGGTGGGTGTTCTTGGTCACGAAGTCGCCGGGCTCGATCAGCCGTTCCGTAATCACCCCCG
The DNA here is from genome assembly GCA_041736365.1 of Chromatiaceae bacterium. GTDB lineage: Bacteria > Pseudomonadota > Gammaproteobacteria > Chromatiales > Chromatiaceae > JBGSTR01. Next base: position 2,049 of record JBGSTR010000372.1, read on the forward strand.
CGAAGGGGGCGAGCACCCGGGTGTAGGCGAGCCGAGTCTCGAGCTGGCGTTCGTCCGCCGAGGCGATGGCCACCTCGGTACGCGCTCGCGCCACCTCGTCCTCGGCGGCGGCACGCTTGCGGGCCAGATCCTCCAGTCGCTGTAGATCGAGCTGGCGTTGCGCCTTCTGGGCCTTGGCCTTGTCGAGCTCGGCCTGGAGCAGATCGTCCTCGGTACGCACCAGCAGCTGACCCTGGCGGACTCGGTCACCCTCGAACAACCCAAGCTCTTCGATGCGCCCCTCTTCCTGGCTGAAGATGCGCACCAGCTTGCGGTAGCGCAGGGTGCCGGGTCGCTCCTGGGCGGTGCTGACCGGCGCACGCTCGGCGGTGATGATCGTCACCAGGTGCTCGGAGGGCGCGCGCGCGCCGCT
>JBGSTR010000393.1:0-4133 GCA_041736365.1 Chromatiaceae bacterium
GCAGGCCTCGACCGCGACGCGGTTGGCCGCGGCGCCGGCCGCGTTGCCCCACGGATGACCCAGGGTGCCGCCGCCGAACTGCAGGCAGGAATCATCACCGAAGATGGCGACCAGTGCCGGCATGTGCCAGACGTGGATACCGCCGGAGGCAACCGGGATAACACCCGGCATGGAGCCCCAATCCTGATCGAAGAACAGGCCGCGCGAACGGTCTTCCTTGATGAAGGAATCGCGCATGGTGTCGATCCAGCCCAGAGTCGCTTCACGGTCGCCTTCCAGCTTGCCGACGACGGTGCCGGAGTGCAGGTGTTAGCCGCCGGACAGGCGCAGGATCTTGGTCAGCACGCGGAAGTGGATGCCGTGGTGCGGGTTGCGGTCGAGCACCGCGTGCATCGCACGGTGGATGTGCAGCAGCATACCGTTGCGCTGGCACCACTGGGCGAGCTGGGTGTTGGCCGAGAGACCACCGGTCAGGTAGTCATGCATGATGATGGGGGCGCCGATCTCTTTGGCGTATTCGGCGCGACGCATCATTTCGTCCGCGGTCGGGGCAGTCACGTTCAGGTAGTGACCCTTGCGCTCGCCGGTCTCGGCCTCGGCCTTGAGGATGGCCTCCATCACGAAGTCGAAGCGGTGACGCCAGCGCATGAACGGCTGCGAGTTGACGTTCTCGTCGTCCTTGGTGAAGTCCAGACCGCCGCGCAGGCCCTCGTAGCAGGCACGACCGTAGTTCTTCGCCGAGAGGCCGAGCTTCGGCTTGATGGTGCAGCCGAGCAGCGGACGGCCGTACTTGTTGAGGATGTCGCGCTCGACCTGGATACCCTGGGGCGGACCGTTGCAGGTCATCACGTAGGCGACCGGGAAGCGGATGTCTTCCAGGCGCAGGGCGCGCAGGGCCTTGAAGCCGAATACGTTGCCGACCAGCGAGGTGAGCACGTTGACCACCGAGCCCTCTTCAAAGAGGTCGATCGGGTAGGCCACGAAGGCGTAGAAGCAGGAGTCGTCGCCCGGTACGTCCTCGATCGCGTAGGCCCGACCCTTGTAGTAGTCGAGGTCGGTCAGCAGATCGGTCCAGACCGTGGTCCAGGTGCCGGTGGAGGATTCGGCGGCGACCGCCGCGGCTACTTCTTCGCGCGGCACGCCCGGCTGCGGGGTGATCTTGAAGCACGCCAGGATGTCGGTTTCCTTCGGGGTGTAGTCCGGCATCCAGTAAGTTTCGCGGTACTCTTTGACGCCCGCATTGTAGGTCTTTGCCATTGGCGATGGTCCTCCGAGACGAGATGAAAGGGGATGGGGGGCCGGCTCAGGACCGGCGTTGTTCCAGTGGGCGCGTTGCCGCATTCGACCTGGAACCTGGCGCGAAATTATAGGCGTCAACCATATAATTACTAGTAAATATTTCTAATGTGGTAGATAAGCATAGACTTATGCCGCAGCGCGGCAACAGCTGGCGAGTCGGAGGTCCATGAACGTTTCCTTGCGGCAGCTCCGGGTGTTCGAGGCGGTGGCGCGCCAGTTGAGCTACACGCGCGCCGCGGAGGAGCTGCACCTTAGTCAGCCGGCGGTGTCGATGCAGGTGCGCCAGCTCGAGGAGGAGGTCGGAATGCCGCTGTTCGAGCGGCTTGGCAAGGCGATCGCGCTCACCGCGGCCGGCGGCGAAGTCTACCACTACAGCCTCAGCATCAATCGCTCGCTGCGGGAGATGGAGGAGGTAGTGGAGTCCTTAAAGGGGGTCAGCCGCGGGCGGCTCCACCTGGCTGTCGCGAGCACCATCAACTACTTCGCGCCGCGCCTGCTGGCGCACTTTCATCAGCGCTTCCCCGGCATCAACTTGCGACTGGATGTCACCAACCGGGAGACCCTGGTGCGCCTTCTGGAGGCCAACGGCGTTGACATGGTGCTGATGGGCGCGCCGCCGACGGACGTCGAGGTCGAATCCGAGGCCTTCATGGACAATCCGCTGGTGGTGATCGCCCCGCCCGAGCACCCACTCGCCAATCAGCGCGAAATCCCGCTGTCCCGCCTACAGAGCGAGGTGTTCGTAATGCGCGAGCCCGGCTCCGGGACGCGCCAGGCGATGGAGCGCTTCTTCGCAGAGCGTGGCCTCGCCATTCGCCACGGTATGCAACTGACGCGCAACGAGGCGGTGAAGCAGGCGGTACGCTCGGGTCTGGGTCTCAGCGTGGTATCGCTGCACACCATCGAGCTTGAGCTGGAGACCCGGCGGCTGGTGATTCTCGACCTCGAAGGTTTCCCGCTGCTGCGCCAGTGGTATCTGGTCTACCGGCGCGGTAAGCGCCTGTCCCCGGCGACTCGAGCGTTCCGCGACTTCGTCTTGGACGAGGCGCCGCGGATCGCCGCGGCCAGACCCGAGCCGCTACGCTCGCCGGCTTGAGCGGCCGTGAACAAGCACTATCTAGAAAAAGTGACGTAAGGCGGAGTTGACAGGCGGGCGCGTACCGGGTTTTCTTGAACGTTGTGAGAGCCGGCTAAACACGCCGGCAATAATGTTCCACGTGCAGCCAGCGTTTCCCGAAGGATGCCTTGCCTGCACGGAACCCCACATTGTCGGCGACCATCGACTAAACTAGCCCGCCACCGCTCAGGCCCCGAATACGCTATGCCCGACCGCATCCACAGCGACGCCGGCGTCGCTCACCCCCGTCATCCGCTGCTCGACGCCGTGGATCAACCCGCCGATCTGCGCAAGCTCTCCGAGGCTCAGCTTCCCCGCCTCGCCGATGAGCTGCGTGGTTTTCTGATCGACAGCGTGTCCGAGACCGGCGGTCACCTGGCCGCGGGGCTCGGTGTGGTGGAGCTAACCATCGCGCTGCACTACGTATTCAATACCCCGTGGGATCGGCTGGTGTGGGATGTGGGACACCAGGCCTATCCCCACAAGATTCTCACCGGCCGGCGCAATCGCATGCCGAGCCTGCGCCAGGAAGGAGGTCTCTCCGGATTTCCGAAGCGTTGCGAGAGCGAATACGACACCTTCGGCGTGGGGCACTCCAGCACATCGATCAGCGCGGCCCTGGGAATGGCGATTGCCGCCAGACAGCGCGGCGAGCACCGCAATGTGGTGGCCGTGATCGGCGACGGTGCCCTGGGCGCCGGGATGGCCTTCGAGGCGCTGAACCACGCCGGATCACTCGACCTGCCCTTGATGGTCATCCTAAACGACAACGACATGTCGATCTCGCCGCCGGTCGGTGCGATCAGCCATCACCTGGCGCGACTGCTGTCCGGCAAGCTCTACACCAGCGTACGCGAAGGCGGAAAGAGCGCGTTGCGCGGCCTGCCCCAGCTGCGCCAGCTGGTGGGCCGCTGGGAAGAGCACATGAAGGGCATGGTGATGCCCAGCACCTTGTTCGAGGAGCTTGGCTTCAACTACATCGGCCCGCTCGACGGTCACGATGTCCACGGTCTGGTGCGCACCTTGCGCAATATGAAGGGGCTTACGAACCGGCGGCTCCTGCACGTGGTTACCCAGAAGGGCCACGGCTACGAGCCGGCCGAGGGTGCGCCGGTTGCCTACCACGGCGTGACCCCCTTCGACCGCAGGACCGGCAAGCTCCACTCCGGTAAACCGAGCGGGCTGAGCTACACCCAGGTCTTCGGCGGCTGGCTGTGCGATACCGCCGCGCACGACCCGCTTCTGATCGGCATCACGCCGGCCATGTGCGAGGGGTCCGGATTGACCGCGTTCTCCAAGCGGTTCCCGGAGCGTTATTTCGACGTGGGCATCGCCGAGCAGCACGCGGTCACCCTGGCCGCGGGCATGGCCTGCGAGGGCGCCAAGCCCGTGGTGGCGATCTATTCGACCTTCCTGCAGCGCGCCTACGATCAGTTGATCCACGACGTCTGCCTGCAGAACCTGGATGTGACCTTCGCCGTGGACCGCGCCGGCCTGGTGGGCGCCGATGGCGCGACCCACGCCGGGAGCTTCGATCTCACCTATGGGCGCACCTTGCCGAACCTGGTGATCATGGCCCCGAGCGACGAGAACGAGTGCCGCCGAATGCTCAAGACCGCCTACGAGCATCCGGGACCGGCGATGGTCCGCTACCCGCGCGGATCGGGGTCGGGTGTGGCCATCGATCCGGACGCCCCGGCGCTGGAGCTCGGCCGCG
>JBGSTR010000418.1:0-5858 GCA_041736365.1 Chromatiaceae bacterium
GGCGTCGTGGCTACCTGCTCCTACGAGGCCCGCCGCTACGGCGTGCACTCGGCCATGCCGATCTCCGAGGCGGCACGCCGGCTGCCGCCGGAGACGGTCTATGTTCGTCCGCGCATGGCCGATTACGCGCAGGTCTCGCGGCAGATCATGGGTGCGCTGGCGAGCATCTCGCCGGTCGTGGAGCAGGTCTCCATCGACGAGGCGTATCTGGATGTCTCCGGGATGGAGGGCCTCGTGGGTCTGCCCGAGGTCATCGGTCTGCGCACCAAGGAGGCGATCCGCGCGGCGGTCGACCTCACCGCCTCGGTCGGAATCGGGTCCAACCGCCTTGTCGCGAAGCTCGCCTCCGACTTTCGCAAACCCGATGGCCTCACGGTGGTCCCCGCAGAGGGCGTAGCGGACTTCCTCGACCCCATGCCGCTCACCGTGCTGCGCGGGGTCGGGTCCAAGACCGCGCCGCGACTCCAGCGCTTGGGCCTGGCGACCGTTGCCGATGTCCGTCGGCTCCCGTTGGTGGAGCTGCGCCGACACTTGGGGGCGAGGGCAGGCACCGCGCTGCACCTGCAGGCCCGGGGGATCGCCGACGACCGGGTTTACCCCGCCGGCGCGCGCAAGTCGATCTCCAAGGAAACGACCTTTGCGGAGGACGTCACCGATGCGGCACTCTTGCGCGAGACCCTGCTCTGGGCGGCGCAAGAGATCGGGCACCTGGCCCGCCGCGAGGGACACGCGGGGTTGGTGGTGACCCTGAAGATCCGCTTCCATGGCTTCGAGACCCACACCCGCTCGCGAACACTCCAGGCACCGACGGCGGACGACACCAAAATCCACCGCGCCGCATGGGGGCTGTTCGAGGCGGAGGCCTGGGCAGGCAAGCCGGTGCGTCTGATCGGTGTGGGACTATCCGGTTGGGAGTCGGCGCGCGCTGCACAACCGGATCTTTTCGCGGCTGCCGACAGCCCGGAGCCGCGTCCCGGGGATGGTCGCCTCTCGGAGACGCTCGATGCGATCCGCCAGAAGTTCGGCAGTGGATACATACAGCGCGGGCTGTATCGGCGTAAATGATCGGCCGAAGCGGCTAGGCCCGCCCTCTCGGCGTTGGTCGAGCGTCGTCGGTAGGCGCAACGGGCCATCATCGATCGTCGCCACCGCAGCGCAACCCGCAGATCGATCAGCGCTGCGCCTTGCCTTGGAGCAAGCGGAAACGCCGATCGGCCCAACGATCTGCTGATCGCCCCATGCCCTGGATCAGGACCTCGTGCCGGTAACGGACAACGAGCGCGAATTCAGGCGGATTGCGGACCTCCGGATCGAGAATTGGCTCGACCAGGGCAAGTCCGACACGCGACCGCTAGCGCCATCCTCCTGATCACGGCGCGCTTGGCCAATCCGGGCGAGATGGTCCCCGGTTACCATGCACCTCTACTCCCAAGCTTTCGGATGCTCGCGACTCGCCATGGCCCTCAAGGCAACCGTGTTTAAAGCCCAGGTCCAGATCAACGATCTGGACCGTCATTATTACGAAAGCCACACGCTCACCCTCGCCCGCCATCCCTCGGAGACGGATGCGCGGATGATGGTCAGGCTCCTGGCCTTCTGTCTCTTCGCCGATCCGCGGTTGAGCTTTACCAAGGGGCTCTCCACCGATGAGGAGCCGGATCTGTGGCAGCACAGCCTGAGTGGGGAGATCGAGCGCTGGATCGAGCTGGGTCAACCGGACGAGCGGCGCCTGCGTCAAGCGTGTGGACGTGCCCGCGAAGTCGTAGTGATCAGCTATGCGGGTCGTGGGTCGGAGCTATGGTGGCAGCAGAACAAGGCCAACTTCGAGCGTCTGCGCAACCTACGGGCGCTCGATCTCGACCCCGCCGAGGTCCAGGCGCTGACCGAGCTGGTCGAGCGGAGCATGGACCTACAGTGCACGATCGACGGCGGCCAGATTTGGATCGGCACGGGTAGCACGACGGTGGAGCTAACACCGATCAACCGGCCGGTGGGAGGCGATTGGTGAGCGAGTACCGCGTTCCGCGCGCGTTTGGTCGGATCCGAAAGCATCGGGTCCCTCTCCGCGAATCGCACGACGCCGCAGGCGCCATTTAGTCCAACCCCCTCGCCTTCCGGCCGAGCCGCCCCCAATATCACGCCTCTTCCCGGACAGACGACGATCAGGAGACAACGCCATGCACATCGCCCTCTTCGGCGCGACCGGCGGCACCGGCCGGCAGGTCCTGGCCCAGGCACTCGAGCAGGGTCACACCCTCGCGGCGCTCGCGCGCGATCCCGCCAAGCTCGATCCCGGCGACGGACTGACGATCGTCGGCGGGGATGTGCTCGATCCGGCGGCCGTGGCCGAGTGTGTCCAAGGTGCGGACGCGGTCATCTGCGTGCTCGGCTCGCACGGCAAGCAGGGGCTCATCGAGGTACCCGGCACCGAGCGCATCCTGGCCGCAATGCATGAAGCGGGCGTGCGCCGACTCGTAGTAGTGAGCTCGCTCGGCGTCGGCGACAGCCGGGCGCAGATCCCTTGGCTGTTTCGCTCCATCATGGATCTCACGCTCAAGCCCATCCTCGAGGCGAAGGCGGAGCAGGAGCAGTTGGTGCAAGCGAGCGGGCTCGATTGGATCATCGTGCGCCCCGGTGGACTGAAGGACGGACCCCGCACCGGCGCCTATCGCTTCGGCGTCGACCCGAACCTCAAGTCGGCTCGTATCAACCGAGCGGACGTTGCGGATTTCGTGCTCCGCCAACTGACGGACGATACCTTTCTGCGCCAGATACCGGCGGTCACCTGAGCGCCGCCACGCATGGCTGTCTGGATCGATGTTGATTCCCACCGACGCGCCTCGCCAGGCCGGAGCTCAGCAACCGCAACGAGTGTGACATCAACGCGTCCGGGAACCTAAGATGGCAAGGTGAAACCAAGCATCGTCGAGACTTCCATCGCCAAGGCCAAGACCCAGCTTACGCGCCTCATCCATCAGGTCGAGCGGGGCGAGGCAGTACACATCACTCGTCGCGGCAAACCCGTAGCGGTGCTCTTGTCCGAGGACGAGTACGCACGCTTGCGCGAAGGGCAAGAGCAGCGAAACATCTGGGAACTGATCGCGGAGATGAGGTCCGATTCCGCGTTCGAGCCCGTCGATTGGCCCCAAGAGGAAGTAGACTCCTGACGCGATCGCCGCCCGCACGGGAGCTCGAATGGCCCGAGTGAGGTATCGGAAAACTGATTGGCAAAGGGTCACTCAAGGCGCCGGATCCCGCCGTCCGTTCCGGGTACTTCCTACTCGAACCACTCCGGCGCATCGCCCAAAAAAAAAGCCTGGCAGTAGTGTCTGCCAAGCCGTTGTTTTTGGTCGGGGCGAGAGGATTTGAACCTCCGACCACCTGAACCCCATTCAGGTGCGCTACCAGGCTGCGCTACGCCCCGTGAGAACTGGCAAGCTTAGATTGTGGGCACTGGGGTGTCAACGACTCAGCGCCGCAGCACGTGCAGGATCTCTTCGAGCTCCAGGCGCATTTGACGCAGAACCTGATGGGTCTGGTTGAGGTCGTGCTTGGCCCCCTCGCCGCTCATCTGCTGACGTGCACCACCGATAGTAAACCCCTGGTCATAAAGCAGATTCCGGATCTGGCGGACAATCAGAACATCGTGGCGCTGATAGTAGCGACGGTTGCCGCGGCGCTTGACCGGCTTGAGCTGCGGAAACTCCTGCTCCCAATAGCGCAGGACGTGGGGTTTCACACCGCACAGCTCGCTGACCTCGCCGATCGTGAAATAGCGCTTTCCCGGAATCGGGGGAAGCTCGCCATTGCCGACGGGTTCTTCTTCGCTATCGGTCATTTCCAGCATAGGCTTCCACCCGTGACTTGAGCTTCTGACCAGGACGGAATGTAACCACGCGGCGGGCCGTTATCGGGATTTCTTCACCCGTCTTCGGGTTTCGGCCCGGACGTTCTTTTTTCTCGCGCAGGTCGAAATTACCGAATCCCGATAGCTTGACCTGTTCCCCGCGCTCAAGCGCCGCTCGGATCTCCTCGAAGAACATCTCAACGATGTCTTTGGCCTCGCGCTTGTTCAAGCCGAGCTCTTCAAACAAATGCTCGGCCATTTCGGCCTTCGTCAGGGTCATGCCTCAATCCCTCAATCGTGCACCAAGATCAGACTCGAGGCGGGCCAAAACCCGCCGTACCGTGTCATCGACTACTTCGTCTGTAAGTGTCTGAGAAGAAGCTTGCAAAATCAATCCAAAAGCTAAACTTTTTCGCCCCGAATCTATGTTCTCGCCCGAATAAACGTCGAACAAGACCAAATCACGCAGCAGATCCGATGCCGCGTCCCGGATACAGGCGGCCGCGTCCGCATAGGTAACCGCCGCATCGACGACGATGGCGATGTCGCGGCGAATCGCAGGGAAACGCGAAATCGGCGTGAATCGAGGCAAGGTGCCGTTCGCCAAAGGGGCCAGCTCGATCTCGAACAGGTACAGATCGCCGCTCACATCGAGCTTCGCGGCCAGCGCCGGGTGCAACATGCCCAAAAGCCCAATGGCGGAGCCCCGGTAGGCGATGGACGCGCTTTGCCCGGGGTGCAGCGCGGGGTGGGCACTCGGAGCGAACGCAAATTGCTCGGCGGTACCGGCCAGCCCGAGCACGGCCTCGACGTCCGACTTGAGGTCGAAGAAGTCGACCGGGCGCCCGCGCCGGTCCCATTGCTCGACATCCACCGGCCCGGTCACCAGCCCCGCCATCACCAATTGCTGTTCGAGACCGTTGGCGCCGGGACGAAAGCGAAGGCCGGTTTCGAACAGGCGCAGACGCTCCTGCTGCCGTGCCTGGTTGTAGCGCGCGGCCTGGATCAGTCCGGGCCAGAGGCTGGTGCGCATGACCGACAGGTCCGCGCTGATCGGGTTCGCGAGCGCCAGCCCTTGCGTCCCCGGATCGATGAGGGTCTGGACCTCGGGGCTCACGAAGCTGTAGGTAATGACCTCGTTGTACCCGCGAGCGACCAGCGCCAGGCGCGCCCGATCGAGGTCGAAGGCGCCCTCCGCCCCACAGCGCGTCACGGCGTCGGTGCTGGCGTGACTGACGGGGATGCTGTCGTAACCCTGGATGCGACCGATGTCGGCGATCACGTCGACCTCGTGGACCAGGTCGAAGCGCGCGCTCGGCGGGGTGACGCGCCAGCCATCGGGCGTTCGCTCGGCGGCGATGCCGAGGCGTTCGAGGATGTCGGCGATGGTTTCCGCCGTGAGCCGCAGCCCGAGGACTTGAGCGATGCGGGCTTCGCGCAGGTAGAATGGCTCGCGACGCGGGAGATGGGGCGCGGAGCTTGCCTCCACCACCGGACCCGGCTCGCCCCCGGTGATGTCGAGCAGCAGGCGGGTGGCCCGTTCGATCGCTCGCCTCTGGAGCTCCGGGTCGACGCCACGCTCGAAGCGGTGCGATGAATCAGTGTGCAGTCCGTAGCCCCGGGCCTTGCCGCTGATCTCGGCCGGCGCGAAGAAGGCGCTCTCGAGCAAGATGTCGCGGGTCTCGGCAGCGACCGCGCTCGGCTCGCCGCCCATAATGCCCGCCAGGGCGAGCGGACCCTTTTGGTCGGCGATCACCAGGGTATCCGCGCGCGGTTGCAGTTCGTCGCCATTGAGCAACGCCAGCCGCTCGTCCGGCTGCGCCATGCGTACCCGAATCGGCGCCTCGATTCGCGCGAGATCGAACCCGTGCATCGGCTGCCCCAACTCCAGCAGCACATAGTTGGTGACATCCACCACGGCGCCAAGGGGGCGTACTCCGCCGCGCCGCAGCCGCTCGCGCATCCACAGGGGGGTCTCGGCGCTCGGGTCGATGCCGCGGATCACGCGGCA
>JBGSTR010000430.1:0-7431 GCA_041736365.1 Chromatiaceae bacterium
CGGGCTGCCGCCTCCCCTTGGCGCGCCGCCCGCTGGAGCGGAGCCACTGCCGTCCGGTCCGGCCGGTGGATGTCGTCGCTGCACGGGTCGCTTCGCACGACGAGCGAAAAGCCCGCCGAACAGGGCTTGCAGCAGGTGCCATATGGACGTCAGAACCGTGGCGATCACGCCGAAAAAGGAAAACAGGAAGGATACGAGCCCACCCCAAACTCGCAGTAAGACCGGTGCTCGCGCGGTGGCCCCGCCCGTGGTCGGGTCCTTCAAGCCGCGCCGCTTGGGGTTGCCCGGGGCGACCGCCTCGACCTCGGCATAGCGGCCGGACAGCTCGATCTCGCCGCTCTCGGTCTCTTCCAGGTAGAAGCGCTTGCGTAGGCTGATGCAACCCAACGGGATCACGATCACCGCCATCAGGGTGCCCACCGCCGCGCCGAAGAAGACGCTCACCGCCATGCCCTGGAAGATCGGATCGTAGATAAGGGTCCAGGCGCCGCCGATGGTGGTCAGCGAGGTGATCAGGATCGGCCGCATGCGGATCTCGGCCCCGGCCACCGCCGCCTCGCGCACGCTCTTGCCCTTCGCGACCTCGATCTTGACGAACTCGACGATCAGGATCGACTGACGCACGATGATGCCGCCCAACGCGATCAGCCCGATCGAGGTCGCCGTAAACTCGGCCCCCATGATCCAGTGGCCGGGGATGATGCCGATCAGGGTCAACGGGATGGGCGACATGATCAGCCCGCCGAGCGCCAGATCGCCGAATTGCCAGACGATCAGGGCATAGATCAGGAGCAACGCGGCCATGAACGCGAGACCCATATCGCGGAAGGTCTCGTAGGTGACGGTCCACTCGCCGCTCCACTCGAAGCCGGAGACCGAGGTGTCCGCCGGTGGGCCGATCAGCCCACCGGGCATCCCCGAGATCTTCACGCCATCCGGTGTCGTGTAGTCCTTCAGCAGGTCCTCGACGCCGAACATGCCGTAGATCGGCGCCCCAAGAAAACCCTCCATCTCGCCCACCACGTATTCCATGGGACGCAGGTCCTTGTGATAGAGAATCGCGTCTTCCGGCTGCCGCACGAAGCGACCGAGCTCCGCCAGCGGCACCGTGTCGCCGTCGGGCGTTGCGATCGGCAGGCTGCCCAGCCGGCTGAGCTGTGCGCGCTGCGCCAGCGGCACCTGCAGCACGATATAGGTCGGCTCGAGCACGGTGCCGCGCTTGACGTCCCCGACCTTGAACCCACCCATGGCCATGGACAGATTCTGATTGATCGCATCCACCGACACGCCGCGGCGTACCGCCTTCTCCGTATCCACATCGAAACGCCAGAACTCGTAGGGCTCGGCCATATAGGTGTCGACGTCGACCACGTTCTCGACCCGCTCGAACATCGCTTTCAGATCCGTGGCGACCTGACGGCGGGTGGGCGCGTCGGGACCATAGACCTCCGCCACCACGGTCTGCAGCACCGGGGGTCCCGGCGGCATCTCCACCACCGCGATCTTGGCGCCCAGTCCGGTGGCGAGCGGAGTGAGTAGATGTCGGGCCGCGACCGCGATCTCGTGGCTGCCCCGCGCCCGTTCGCGCTTGTCCTTCAGCATCACCAAGAGGTCGCCCTCCCAGGGGTTCTCGCGCAGATAGTAGTGGCGGACCATGCCGTTGAAGTTGAAAGGCTGAGCGGTTCCCGCGTAGGTCTGAATGGCGGTGACCTCGGGGATCTCGCGCACCTTCTCCGCGATCTGTCTTAGGACGTTGGCGGTTTCCGGCAGGGCGGTGCCCTCCGGCATATTGACTACGACGCTGAACTCGGGCTTGTTGTCGAACGGCAGCATCTTCACCGGCACCGACTGGGTATAGAACAGCACGCAAACGCCGGCGGTCGCGACGATGGTGAAGATCAGGAAGGCGATACCCAGTGCGCGATGCTCGATCAGCGGAAGAACCAGCGGACGGTAAAAGCGGCTGACGATGCGTCGGGTCCGTTCCTCGCGCCGCTCCGCCTTGTGCAGGGCCGCCATCCGCGGGCGCACCCGCAACGTAAACCAGGGGGTGAAGACGAATGCGGCGAACAGGGAGAAGGCCATGGCCGAGGAGCCCAACACCGGAATCGGGCGCATGTAGGGTCCCATCAGGCCGCTGACCCAGCCCATGGGCAGGAGCGCGCTGATGATGGTGAAGGTGGCGAGGATGGTGGGGTTGCCCACCTCGTCCACCGCTCGCACGGCATGGTCGATCGAGGTCTTGCCCACCTCCAGCCAGTGCCGAAAGATGTTCTCGACCACCACCGTCGCATCGTCCACCAGGATTCCGATCGAGAAGATCAGGGCGAACAGGCTCACGCGATCGATGGTGTACTCGACCATCATCGCCCACCAGATGGTCAGCACGATGACCACCGGGATCACGGTGATGACGACGAAGGCCGCGCGTGCGCCCAAACCCACGAGACACAGGATCGAGACGATCACCGCGGCCTCGAACATTGCCTTCAGCAGCTCGTTGACCTTGTCGTTGGCGGTCTTGCCGTAGTTGCGCGTGATCTCGACCTGGACGTTGGAAGGGATCAGTGAGCCCTTCAGGCCGTCGAGCTTGTCGAGGACCGCCTGCGCCACGACCACCCCGTTTGATTTTTCCTTCTTCGCGATCGCCAGCGTGACCGCCGGCTCGCCATTCGCCCGCGCCTCGCCTTCGTACGCCGGGCCGGTGTAGTGGCCGACCATGCGCACGGTGTCCTCCGGCATGTGCGTGATGGTCGCGACATCGCTGACGTAGATCGGCCGCCCTCCCTGGGTGCCGACGACCAAGCGAGCCACGTCGTCGGCGGTGCGCAGGAAGGCCCCCGAGTAGACGTTGAAGGCCACGCCGCCGGATTCCGAGGCGCCGGTCGCGACCTCGGAATTGGCGGTCTGGATGGTGCGGGCGATGCGGTCGAGGGTGATCCCGTAGCCGGCGAGGCGCTCCATCAGCACCTCGACCCGGACCTGATCCTTGCGCCCGCCGACCACGAACCCCTTGCCGGTGTTGGGCACGGCGCCGAGCTTTTGCAGGACATCGAGCGCCAGGGTGCGCAGCTCGCTGTCGGGCACCTCGCTCGACCAGAGTGTCGCCGTGACCACCGGCACGTCATCGACGCTGACCGGCTTGACCAGGGGCATGCGCACGTCCGGCGGCACCTTGTCCATGTTGGACTGCAGCTTGTCGTGCACCTTGACGATGGACTGCCCCATGTCCTGACCGACCAGAAAGCGCACCGTGACGATGGCCGCCCCGCGCTGCGTAGCGGAGTAGACGTGCCGCACGCCGGGGATCTCCTTCATGATCCGCTCCAGCGGCTCGGTCACCAGGCTTTCGACCTGTTCGGCGGATGCCCCCGGGTACTGGACGAAGATGTCGATCATGGGCACGGAGATCTGCGGATCTTCCTGCCGCGGCGTGAACAACAGGCCCATCACGCCAAGCGCCATGCACGCCATCAGGAGCATGGGCGTGACCGGGGTGTTGATGAATGCGCGGGCGATGCGTCCGGCGGGTCCGAGCGGAGGGGCGCACTCGTCGGTGGAGCCGTCTTCGATCAGCGATCGGTCGTCATGGATTGGCATCGGCTCAGTACCCGGTCGGGCGTTCGGGAGCCGAGACGACGCAGCACCGGCGGGTGAGACTGCACGTCCGATGGGGTTTCGCCGCTGTACGGTGCTCCGGGCGCCGCCCGCTCGGTTGGTTGGACCGCGTGCAACAGCCCGACCGAGTCACGCCGGCGACCGCTCCTCGACTGGTCCCCACGATTCAAATTGATTTTTCGCAACCCTAATAAAACTAGTTCAAGCAGGGGCGTACTACAAGGACGTACAGAAGCAGTTTTGCAGTAAGCGGTTGGCCGGGGACGGTAAGGCCGGCGGTTGAAAAGTGTAGGTTGTCGGTGAGCGGAGCGAACCGCAACGAAAGGGGGCAGGAAGAAGTTGGTGGTTGACGGCCGAAGGCGCCCGAGCTTGGCCTATATATAAGTTTTTGCTAAATTACCGAATAATCTCGGCATGTTGCCGCGCCTGAATGGATCAAGCTTATGTTCATCGACAACCTGACGATCGCACTCGGCCTGTCGCTCGGCCTCTATCTGCTGCTCCCCTTGTGGTTCGGATCGGAGATCTGGCGCGTCCAGGAGGAATGCGAAGACCCCGCGCACGACGATCTCCCGGCGGTCGGGGCGACCCGCTCCTGCGCGGATTGCTGAGCCGTCGCGGAGTAGCGCGAGAAGAACATCCGTCGCGGGGAGTAGTCCCGTAGCACAATCAAGCTCGCCGTCGCCGAGCGACACAACCTCTTCACCGAGTGCCTGCGGGAGCGCATGAACGGGCCACCGAGGATGAAGATCTACGGCATCGACTTCACCAGCAGGCCGACCCGGACCAAGCCGATCGCCTGCATGGAATGCACGCTCACGGGCGACCGGTTGCAGGCGGTGGAGCTGGTCGAATGGACGGATTTCGACGCCTTCGAGGCAGCCTTGCAACGCCCCGGACCCTGGATCGCCGGGATCGATTTCCCGTTCGGTCAGGCGCGCCGCTTCATCGAGACCATCGACTGGCCGCGCACCTGGCCAGATTACGTAGCGCACGCGCAAGCGCTCGGCCGCGATGGATTCCGAGCGGCGCTCGATGCCTACCGCGCCCCGCGGCCGGCAGGGGACAAGGAGCATCGCCGCGCCTGCGACATCCGCGCCGGCTCGATCAGCCCGCAAAAGCTCTACGGGACGCCGGTCGGACTCATGTTCTTCGAAGGGGCGCCGCGCCTCCTCGCGTCCAGCGTACGCATCCCCGGATTACAGGACGGAGATCCCGGCCGAATCGTCGTCGAGGCCTATCCCGGCGTCCTCGCCCGCGCGTTGATCGGCCGCAGACGTTATAAGCAGGACACCAAATCCAAGCAAACCGCCGACCAGGCGAAGGCCCGCGCCGACCTGCTGGGGCGCCTGTTGGACGGAGCCGCGCAGTCGCTCTATGGGCTCCGCGTCGACGCTCCGACGGCGCTGGCCGAGGATCCCGCTGGCGACCAGCTCGACGCACTGCTCTGCGCCGTTCAAGCAGCCTGGACCTGGACCCAAAGAAACGACGGGTTCGGCCTCCCAACCGAATTCGACCCACTCGAAGGCTGGATTGCCGATCCGGGCCTCGCGCCGGTCTCGCAACCGACAGCAGCGTTTGTAGGGAAAACCTAGTCGTTTGCTCTACCAAACCGCTACACTGGGCTGCGAGGCGTTGTCTCCAATCGCGCGCTTAAACAAGCAAGAGACTTCTGACGCTGCTTGCGGACGGGGTCGGGTGCGAATGCCCCGGCATCCGCGGGCGGCGCAAATTTACGGGGGGCCATTCGGTGAGCGGGCAACAGCTTCCGATCAACCTTTCCGGCATCATCATCGCCGTTATGCTGGTGCTCGCGGCGCTGTTCAACAAGCCGCCGCTGCGCTCCGATCGGCCGCCGCCAGCCAAGATCGCCGCGGAGGTGTCGGGTCCATTCCAGTCCATACCGGCGCGTATCTGGGAGGACCCGTTCGAGGCCGTCGCCCGGCAACCGGCACAGGCAGCCGCGCCGGCGAGCGCGGACATCATCACCGAATTTCTCGCCTACCTCGCCGCCACCAGCCCGTCCAATCCACTGCCGCGCTTGCTGATCCTGCCGGTGCACGTATCGGGTGCCCCGCATCCGGCGATTCGCGAGATGCGACTGCGCATGCGGGTGGCGGTGCACGCCGGACTCGCGAGCGCGGGCTTTCTTCCGCTACGCGGGGATCGTATCGGCGCCTGGACCTGGACCTGGCCCGCGGGGGTGTCGTTGCAGGTGCCCTACGAGGCGTTTAAGCAGGACGCCGACGGCCGGCGCATCGTCTTGCTGTTGTGGCTCAACGACGAGGTGATCAGCCGCGACATGGCCAGCGAGCTCTCCAGCCTGCGGGGTGGAGACGCCGGGATCGGGCCGCTGGCCATGCTCGACGGCATGCTTGGCGCGCTGGGCTACCCGGAGCGAGACGCCGGCGGAATGCACGCGCCTTGGCCGGGGTACGCATCGAGTGCGGTACGGGTCATCGGCCCCGCCAGCTCCGACAGCCTGGAGGCCATGTACGCCGAGCAGTTCAACAAGGCCACCGCCGCCTGTGCCGAGCGTTACCGGCACATCGACAACGGACCGGCCGCAGCCGGTGGCGAGGGGGTGTGGCAGGATACGCCGCTGAATTTCATGCTGATCTCGCCCTCCGCCACCGCGCCCTCGACCAATCTGATCGGTCTTGAGGTACCGAACGGAAAATTCACCATACCCGGACCGACGCGCGAGGACCGAACCTCCGGGGTCTGCGCCACCCTGGCGATCCACCGCACGGTCACGACCGACGATCGAATCATCCGCGAGCTGGTCGACGAGCTCCGGCTGCGGGGCATCGAGCCGGCCGCCGCGCGCGGCGACGCGAGCCGGATCTCCGGGATCTTCGGGTCCATGCAGCCGTCGCCGTTTCTCGCACCCCGCACCACGGCGGGCCCGGGGCCACGCGACCACGTGGTCCTAATCTCCGAATGGGACACCAAGTTCGGCCGGACTCTACCCATTCTGTTCGATCGCGAGGTGCAGCAGCGCTGGTGCGGCCGGCAAGTCGCGACCGGCTGCCCAGGCACCGACGGGGCACACAATGCCGCCGGCCCGGGCGCGACCTGCACACTCGCCGACTGCTTGAAGGGATTCGACGGATCGGCCCCCTGGATTCACCGCTTCGCCTACGTACGCGGCCTGGACGGCGACACGCCCGCGGCGCCCAACGAAGGTTCCGGGCGAGCACCCAAGACGGACATCGTGACCTTCGCGACCGGCAGCGACGCGGGCTTCAAGGAGCCCGCCATCGGCACCAATCAATTCGACTATCTGCGCCGACTGGCGTTGGAGATCGCCGACCTGGACGCATCCTTGGTCGGCGCCAACCGCGGCTCGATCAAGGCCTTCGGGATTCTCGGCAACGACTACTACGACAAGCTACTGATCCTGCAGGCACTAAAGGAACGCTTTCCGTCACAGCTCTATTTCACGACCGACCTGGACGCCGGCTATCTCGACGCCAAGGTGTTCCGTTGGACGCGCAACCTGGTGGTTGCCGCGCCGTTCGGATTGACCCTCCGCCGCGCCTTCGACGGACCGGCGGAAGCGGACCTTCAGGGCATGGTCCCGCCATTCCGCAACTCCTATCAGACCGCAATGTACCTGGCGACACTGCGTACCCTCGCGGGCTCGGCCTCCAGCATTGCGGGCGAGCTTGCCACGGAGCACCCGCGGGTGTTCGAAGTCGGCTACGGTCGCTTTTTCGACCTCTCGCGCCCCGGTCGGGCTGCCGAGCCGGACGCGGTCGAGGATACAAACGGCGCCGTTGCGAAGGAGGCGCCCGCCGAGCACGCGAC
>JBGSTR010000434.1:0-4476 GCA_041736365.1 Chromatiaceae bacterium
ATTCCTCGAAGGTTCCATTGCCCCGATTCAGATAAACGACGGTGGGCGTGTATTGATGCTTGTCGAGCCAGATATCCGGCAAGCCATCGTTGTTCAAGTCGGCCCAAGCCGCCCCCACCGATTCACCGCCGTCCGAGATACCGGCTTGAGCGGTGGTTTCGGTAAATTGGATCCGGGCGAAGCCCTGCGGCACGAAGACTAGTTGAAGACCAATTGCGACAAGCGCCGCAGCGATATACCCCGGTCGATCTTTCTTGTTCATGACTTACTTATGAGTTTCGACTGTGGCCCCCGTGAAGGGTCCGAGACACGGATAGGCATACGGAGAAGGAGCTCGGCGCCGGTCCGTCGTAGCGCGATCGATGGGTCAGGAAACTGACAGCGTGGAACTGTAACAGACGCGCGTTTGATCCTAAAGACCAAAAGCCGGCTATCGTTCAGTCTCCGCTCCCGATCGGAAATGATGATTTATCGCGTTTCGCACCGCGCCGGGGATGCCCTGGCACTTGCTGGCGTCTTTGGGGACACGACAATCGAGCGATCCGAGGGGTCGCAATTCTCGCACCGCGAGCGGATCGACGGCCTTGAGGACATTGATCGCCCGCGCCCCGGCAACTGCCAAATCTCATTGGCTCTTAAGGGATACGAGAATAAAGCAAGGGCGGTGGTCCGCCATCACCGAAGGATTCCTGGGCGATGTTGATTTCTTGCCTTTTTTCGCCCGGGTACGGGGATGGCTTGGCATCGTCTTGCCGCCCCGATCGACAAGAAGCTGGAGCGCTTCGGGAGTCGCGCCTCTCGGAACGCGAGCTGATCAAATGCCGGGAAGGCATCTGATCAGCGTTTCCCTAGGGCGCGCAAGCCCCCAAGCCGGGCAAGCTGAACGGCGCGGACACAGGTGTGGCATTCGGTCCGACGCGCACCGGCGTGCCCGCCGGCAGATTCATCCCGAAGCATACCGCGGCTCCGTCGGCGGCGCTGAACGCAAAGCCATCCTGATACTGTTGACGGACATTCATCCTATATTGGACCTGAAGGCCGTTGTCGAGCCGATTCAACACGTCATCGATTTCAAGCGCGAATCCCGCCACGCCGGTCAATGCTTGGTCGGAGAGCACCTGCCCGGCGTATGTAACAACGACCCTGCTGCTACCGGCCGAGGCACGTACGACGTAGTCTCGCGTAGCACCGCCGCAATTCTCCTCCCATAGGTACAGCCCCGCGTCCGCCGCCGCGTCATATACCGGTGCCCCGCATACCCCGAGGGGTGGCTGTGTCGGCGCGCAGGATCGGTAGGTTGTCAGGTCGAAGGGCGCGGCCACGGGCGTCGCGTTTGGTCCGACCAGCACCGACGTGCCCGCCGGTAACTCCATTCCAAAGCAAAGGTTTGCATCTACGGCCGCATTGAAGTTGAAGCCGTCCTGGTACCACTGGCGGACATTGAACCGATAGCGTACCTGTAGCCCACCATTGAGCACCTGCAACGTGTCGTCGGGCTCCACCGAGAAACCGGCCACACTGCTGAGCGCCGAGCTAGCGTCGAGTTGTCCGGCGTAGCTGACCACCACTCCGCCTCCGCCCGAGGCGCGTACCTTGAAGCTGCGCGTCGCGCTCCCGCAATTCTCCTCCCATAGGTAGAGACCCGCGTCTTTCGAAGGGACATAGCTGGGCGCGCCACAGCCCGAGACCTGCAGATCGTTGTCCAGAATAGTAGCCGTGGCGGTTGCTGCGGTCATTCCCGCACCGCTCACCGTGAAGGTGAGCTGCTCGGCCGACTCGGCATTGGGGTCGTCAATGATTGGAACCCTAACGATCAGCTCGGTCTGACCGGCGACGAAGCTCAGCGCGCCGGACTGTGCCAAGTAGTCGAAGCCGGCCAAAGCCGAGCCGTCGGCGGTGGCGTAGCTCACGGTCACCTGCTCGCCGGAACCCGGTGCCGGTGCTATCCGTACGAGAAATTCCGCTACGCCGGCGCCTTCGCCCACCGTTACGTCGGCAACACTCAGCGTCCTCGGTACGTTTGCGCTGCTGCCTTCCGCCAGGGCATAGATCTGGTCGGCCGGGAGGTTGTCGAAGCGATCCACCACGCCGCTCGGCCACTCCACGCGTACGTTGACGCCCGGAGTCACCGCGCTCGCCGCGGGTCCGAGCCCGAAGTGCAGGCGCTTGAAGTGCTGCACGGTGCGCTGGTAGCCGCCGTTCTGCTCGCGCAGCTGCACCAGCCCGTCGGCACGCGTGACAAGCACGCGCGCGCCGATGCCGTCCCGGTTCGATGCGGTTCCGACCAAGTCGATTTCGATCCAATGGTTCGCATTGCCGCGGTTGCGGTAGAGCCGATCCGGGCCGCCGACGAGTCGCGGGCGCATGTTCAGTCCGTTGGTCACGAACAGGTCCAGGAACCCGTCCATATCGTAGTCGGCAAGCGTCACCGCCTCGCCGGTGCCGGCACCGCTCTGCAGCCCGGCCCCGACCGGCCCGCTCGCACCACCGGCACCGGAAACCGCCTGAAAGCGGCCATTGCCGAGGTTCTCGTAGAGCATATTTGGGAGGTTCTGTACGCCCCCGCGGCACACCAAATAGATATCCAGATCGGCGTCGTTGTCGAAGTCCCCTGCCGCCGCACTCGCACAGGAAACCGGCGCACCGAGCCCCGCCGCATTCGTTGCGTCGACGAATATTCCACCGGCGTTCCTTAGCAGCACCGGCCTCATCGGCTGGTCCTCGGCCTCCAGTCCGATCATGGCCAAGCCCGCGAGCGGAGTGCTCGCGTCGATCTCGACATAGGCAGAGACGCTCGAGGCGACGAGCTGCCAGCGCTGTAGCGCGGGATCGAAGCCGATGTAGATGCCCTGATCGGTCCCCGGCCGGTGTGCCTTGAGCCCGGCGTTGGCGGGATCGGTGGGATCGAGAGCGAAGGTCAGGCTCGCCGGGTTTCGGCCCACCGCTCCGATGAAAACCCGCCCGGCGTTGATCTCGTAGGCGGTGGTGAGATCGACGCTCAGGCGCCCGCCCCCGCCGAACGAGAAGCCCTTCTCGATGGAATTGTCGATGATGGTCAGACTCGCTTCGATGCGATTGCCGCCGATGATCAGCGCCTCGTTCGGACGCATGTCGCCGGTGACTACAAAGGCGTCCGGGGCGAGGTCGTTGTCGAGGTCCGCGAACAGGCTGTCGGTAAATGCGGGAACCCGCGGCAACAGGTTGCCGAGATCCGCAAAGGGGGAAGTGGAGATATCGAAAACGGCGTCGGGGAACCAATTGAGGGCAGTCTCGCGATGCCCGCATACCAGATCCAGCACCCCGTCGCCCGTGAGATCGACGAGCTGTAAATAGTTATCTTGCTTACATGCGAGCCCGGACGCGAGCGTTCGATCCACAAATAATCCGTTCTCCTGGCGCATCAGAATCGCAGGATCGCCCAACAGTCGCATAAGCGCAAAGTCGAGCTTGCCGTCGTTGTCGTAGTCGAGCCACGGCGCCATGCGGCCCTCGGCGGCATCCATCCGAACCCCGTACTGCAAGGTGCGGTCGATCAACCGACCGCCTGTGCTCTCGTACAGCCTAACCGAGCTGCCCTTGCGCAACGGATTGGCCGAGACCAGCAGGTCTTGGTCGCCGTCGTTGTCGAAGTCGCCCCAGGTGACCGCGTGTGGATCATCCGGTCCGGTCAGTGTCCCGCTGGCATCAACCGTCTCGGTTACGTCCTGGAAAGTCCCATCGCACCGATTGCGGTGAACCGTGCGTCCTACGGTTCTGTCCCGATGATGCGTGACGAATAGATCCGGGCAGCCGTCACCATCGTAGTCGCCCCACGCCGCCCCCCAGGATTCCCCGACATAGCTGAATCCCGCTGCTGTGCTGACGTCGTCGAAAGCGATTTCCGCACTGGCCGATTTAGCCAGTGCCAAAGGAACGAGCAGCGTCAATAAGCTCAGGACGCCGAGTCGATGTTGCGCGAGCCACCGCATTGGTGGACTGGACGGTAAAGCAGTTACGACCCGCGTTTTACCCGCAATCACCCGACCCTCCGTCCGTTCAAGGGCGCGGCGACCCGATTGATCCATAACCCGACAGCCTAAGCAAAGTGTCCGTTCCATGAATATCGCCTCCTGCAATGATCGGTAAACGGTAAAGGGATCCGACGCCCCTGAGTCAGGACGGCGGATCCCGTTTACTTGGGCTCCGTATTCGAGATTTTCCAGCTATTCGCTTCCCTCCTCCAACGCGAAAAATATGTCGTTTCCCGCCGGCACCTCATGCTCGTCGAATTCTGGATCCACGCTCCATGGAGCTACGGCGCCGGCGGCAGTGTGCAAGCCTTAAAGGTCGTCAAGTCGAAAGGCGCCAATACCGGAGTTGCTTGACGGCCCACCCGAACCACCGTACCGGTGGGCAGCTCCATGCCGAAGCACACGCTCGCGGCGCTCGGGGCGTTGAAATTGAAGCCGTCCTGGCCGGTTCCGTTGACCCGCATTT
>JBGSTR010000454.1:0-1900 GCA_041736365.1 Chromatiaceae bacterium
CCCGAGACGCCGCTCGCTGCCGCGGCGGAGACGGCCGAGCGTCTGCGTGCATTGGTCGCCGCGCGGGAGGTCGAGACGACCGCCGGGCGTCTGGCGATGACCCTGAGCATCGGGGTGTCGGGGCTCGTGACCGGCGAGACGGATGTGGGTGCTCCGCTCGCACGAGCGGATCAGGCGCTCTACCGGGCGAAGTCGGGCGGGCGCAATCGGGTCGAGCTCTGGTATTCAGGTTTATCGGCCGGGATGCCGTCCTCGGCAGTCGACGGCCAACCGACGTCTGAACCGAAGCTCCAGCCGATGCCAAGCGTTGTGTAATTGTCCCTGCGCGTTTTTCGAGAGAATCTGGGCGGAGTCGACACCGATGTTTCTGCCGCTGTCGGCAATTCCATGCCCCGACAACCTGGTCCCGTCACTCTTGCGGGCCGGATCTGGCCCGATGATTCGCGGAACGCGGCGCCAAGCCCGTCGCACGGCGGGCACACTGCGCTTGGAGAATTCGTTCAAGTAGCCTCTACCTCGGCCCGGATTGATCCGGATGGGCCGAGGTGCGAAACGCCAATGCCCCAGCACCCCCTCGCTTCGATGTTTCGCTCGAGCAGGTCGCGATGAATGCGGTGGACGCGCTCGGCGGACCCCGGCGGCTCCCGACTTTGGAATTCCCAAGTCTGATCGATGACCGCCGTGCGAACGAGCCCGGCGCGATGGGCACGGCCTATCGGCCTTTGCCCATCCTACGATTCCGGCCCGTGATCCCGACCAGCTGGTTCGAGAAGCCGCCGACGGCTCCGCGTATCCGACCGAGCGACGCTCGAGCAGGGACTTGACGGTCAGAACTTGGTAACGACCACGTTGATTCCGTCTTCCGTCCCGAGGTCAAAGGTATTGCCGCTCAGACGGGAGACCGTGCCGATCATCTCCTCGACGAAGGCAGGATCGGCGGCGGCGTTGATCACCAGACCATTGCCCTCTCCATCGGAGACCACCAGCGTGGCGGCCTGTGGGCGGGTGATTGAGATACCCTCGGAGGGCGAGAGCACGGTCACGGAGGCGTTGAGGAAGCGCACTTCCAGGACCGAAGGGTCGCGATTGGCCTCGACGAAGA
The DNA here is from genome assembly GCA_041736365.1 of Chromatiaceae bacterium. Classification (GTDB taxonomy): domain Bacteria; phylum Pseudomonadota; class Gammaproteobacteria; order Chromatiales; family Chromatiaceae; genus JBGSTR01. The sequence continues at coordinate 1,103 of JBGSTR010000454.1, forward strand.
CGTCCGCGGCGCCGACGGCGCCTTCCCTCACCTTCTGAGCAAATGATGTGGCGGTAGCCTTCGCTTTGGCGGCAATCTCGCGAGCCTTTTCGCTCTCGGTCGCGTCGCGGATCGCGACGATGGCCTTATCAAGGTTTTCTTTCCAGCTCATGCATGTTCTCCGGATCGTTTGTAGGGATGTGTCAAGCACCGCCGCGATACGTTGGTGTAGCCGGGCGAAATTCAACTGGGAGCTCGGCTGGGGCCAAGTTCTGGTGGGCGGGAAAGCTCGGTCGCTTGGAATCGTTAAGCGGAGTTCGGCGTGAAATGCGTAAGGAGCCCGGGTAACCAGTCCCACGCGGAACAGGGTTGGCCACCCACCGGAAGCGATTCGTGCGCTGAGTCAGGACCGGTGCTGCCAAGCGCAGACAGCGAGCGTTCAGACCGGTTCGCGATCGCGTTTCATCCGCCCGCAACGCCACTGGAATCGTCGGGATAGTCCGTTCACCGCTAAACCTGCCGAACGACGCGGACAAGTTCGATCTCCTACCCCTCGAAGGCGGCGCACCCCGCCGTCGAGAACTACAATGCCTTGCGGCGGCGTCAATGACCGCGGGCGTTTCAATACAACAACCCTGTCTCCGTGGTTCGCGGCCGTCAGGCGCGATTGCACGGGACCACGAGTGGAGTTAACGCGATGAGCAAGAGAGGAAACAAGTTGGGGCACATCCTCGCCGTTGGCGCGGCGCTTGCTGTGCTGTCGGGTGCGCTGCATGCGCGCGACCCGGGCATCAACCAGCCCGGCGTAAGGGGAGGAAC
>JBGSTR010000477.1:0-2183 GCA_041736365.1 Chromatiaceae bacterium
CGCACGCCGCGATCGGACGCAGGCGCGCCGTGCCGGTCTCAAGGGCGCTCACAGGGTGCGCGCCCGCTCGATGCGCTCGAAGACCTCGATATGGTCGCCGGGTTGAACATCGTTGTAGTTCTTGACCGCGATACCGCACTCCATCCCCGACTTGACCTCGGCGACATCGTCCTTGAAGCGGCGCAAGGATTCCAACGCGCCCTGGTAGATGACGACGTGGTTGCGCAGCACCCGGATCGGGTTGTTGCGCTTGATCACGCCCTCGGAAACCATGCAGCCGGCGACCGCCCCGAATTTGGAGGAGCGGAACACGTCGCGAACCTCCGCCAGGCCGATGATCTCCTCGGTGACCACCGGGCCCAGGATGCCGTTGATGGCCTTCTTAACGTCGTCGATGAGCTCGTAGATGATGCTGTAGTAGCGCAGATCGAGCCCCTTCTCCTCCACCACCCGGCGCGCCGCGGTATCCGCGCGGACATTGAATCCGAGCAGAATCGCGTTCGAGGTCACGGCCAGGTTGGCGTCGGATTCGGCAATGCCGCCGACGCCCGAAGCGACCACCGCAATCTTGATCTCGTCGTTCGACAGCTTGAGCAGACTTTCGCGCAATGCCTCCAGGCTGCCCTGGACATCGGCCTTGAGCACGATATTGAGGAACTTCTGCTCCCCGTCCTGAAGCTGGGAGAACAGTTGCTCGAGGCTTACTCCGCGCGGGTCGTCGAGCTTGGAGCGGCGCGAACGATCCGAGCGCACCTCGGCGACCTCGCGGGCGCGGCGCTCGTCGGCCACCACCATCACGTCGTCGCCGGCATTCGGGGTACCGGAAAGGCCGAGCACCTGGACCGGAATCGACGGCCCGGCCTCTTCGACGGCGGCGCCGGACTCGTCGAACATCGCACGCACTCGCCCGTATTCGCTGCCGCTGACGATCAGATCACCGCGACGCAACGTTCCCGCCTGCACCAGAACGGTGGCGATCGGTCCGCGACCCTTGTCGAGACTGGACTCCACGATCGCACCGCGCGCCGGGCCCTTCACCGGGGCCTTGAGCTCCAGCACCTCGGCCTGCAGCAGGATCGCGTCGAGCAGATCGTCGATGCCGTCGCCGGTCTTGGCCGACACCTTGACCAGCATGGTGTCGCCGCCCCACTCCTCGGCCACCACCTCGTGCTGGGTCAGCTCCTGCATGACCTTGTCCGCATGCGCGTCGGGCTTGTCCATCTTGTTGACGGCAACCACGATGGGCACCTTCGAGGCGCGGGCATGTTGAATGGCCTCGACCGTCTGAGGCATCACGCCGTCGTCCGCGGCCACCACCAGCACCACGATGTCCGTCACCTTGGCACCGCGCGCTCGCATGGCCGAGAAGGCCGCGTGACCCGGGGTGTCCAAGAACGAAATCGTCCCCTTGCTCGTCTGTACGTGGTAGGCGCCGATATGCTGCGTGATCCCGCCGGCCTCGCCGGAGGCCACACGCGTGCGCCGGATGAAGTCCAGCAGCGAGGTCTTGCCGTGATCGACGTGGCCCATGATGGTTACCACAGGGGGGCGGGAGACGGCCTCGGTCTGCTCGGTCTGTACCTCGACCTCCGCGAGCAAGGTGTCCTCGGCGGTGCGCTGGTCGGCGGCCACCGCCTTGTGGCCCATTTCTTCGACCACGATGGTCGCGGTATCCCGGTCCAGGGTCTGATTGATCGTCACCATCATCCCCTGCTTGAACAACTCCTTGACCACCTCCGAGCTCTTCACGGACATACGGCTCGCCAGCTCGCCGACGGTTATTGCCTCGGGCACCTCGACCTCGCGCACTACCGGGGCGGTCGGACGCTGGAACACGTGCTTGTCCTGAAGCTGCGGCTTGGCGCTCTTCTTCTTGCGCCGCAGCGGCCGTCCGGCCGTATCGGCCGCGTCCACCGCCTCGTACTCGGGCCGAGCGGTGTCGAGATCGCGGGCTCGCAGCGAGTCCTTGCGCGCGGCCTTCTTGACCGTGCGCTCCTTTTCGGACAGATCCACGGGTTTCTTCGCCGCCTTTTTCGCGGCCTCCGCGCGGGCCGTCCGAGGGCCGGACTCTTCCTCTTCCGCCAGCACGACCTCGGGGGCCACTTCGGCCGTGGCCTCGCGTGCGAGCCGGGCAGCCTCTTCCGCTTGCCAACGGGCCTCGCGCTCCGCCTCTTCCTGACGGC
>JBGSTR010000485.1:0-4393 GCA_041736365.1 Chromatiaceae bacterium
GGGGCTGGTCAGCCTGGAATTGCCGGCGGTCACGCTCGGCACCGGGCTTGCCGCGGTGCTCGCGCGTATGGTGCGCAGCAGCGTGCTGGAGGTGCTCGGCGAGGACTTTGTACGCACGGCGCGCGCGAAAGGTCTGACACCGCGCGTCGTCCTGTGGCGACACGCGTTGCGCAACGCCTGGCTGCCGGTGCTGACACTCGTCGGTCTACAGCTCGGCGCCCTGCTGGGTGGCGCCGTGATCACGGAAACGGTATTCGCCTGGCCGGGTCTCGGCAGCCTGTTGGTGGAGGCCATCCAGACGCGCGACTACCCGGTCGTCCAGGGTGCGGTGCTGCTGGTCAGCGTCCTCTATCTGGTGGTCAACGAGGCCACGGAGCTGGTCTACGTGGCCGCGGATCCGCGCATTCGAGCGGCGTGAGCGTTCCCAGAGCAGGGCTCGGCAACACCCGGAGTCGCGCTCGGAACGAGAGCGGATCGAATGCCCCGAAGGCTTTCGATCCGCCTCGAATCAGGAATAGCCGCGCGCCGAGCCGCGGGTGTCGCGTGCGAAGTAGCTGACGCGCCCGCCGGGGAGGACGGTGACGCCGCCCGGGCTGACCTGGAAGCGCTGGCGGTCCTGCTCTTCGTCGTAGCCGATCTGCTCGCCCGCCTCGATCAGGTTGTGACGGTCCACGATCACCTTGCGTAGCCGGGCTCCGCGACAAACCCGCACGTAGTCCATGATGACGCAGTCCTCGAGGACGACGTCTTCCTCGATGACCGCCTCGCGGCGGATGATGGAATTGCTGATCTTGGCACCGTTGTGGATTACGGTCGCGGCGCCCAGCAGGCTGTTGCGGAGCTCGCCACCCAGCACCCGCGCCACCGGGCCCTGATAGCCGCTGGAGTAGATCGGCCACTCGGGATTGAACAGGTCGAATGCCGGCTCACTTCCGAGGACATCCCGATGCGCCTCGAAGTAGGCGTCGATGGTGCCGACGTCGCGCCAGTAGACCTGCTGCTCGTAGGGCTGGATTCCCGGAATCCGGTTGGTCGCGAAATCATAGGCGAACAGGCGGTGGGTGCGCAGCAGGCGCGGCAGCACGTGCTGTCCGAAGTCGGCCTCGCCGGCCTCCTTCGCCTCGCGCAGCGCCTTGATCAGCACCTCGGTATTGAAGATATAGTTACCCATCGAGGCGAAGGCGAGACTCGGATCGCTCACCGACGGCGTCGGATTCGCCGGCTTTTCCTCGAATGCGCTGATCCGTCCGTCCGCGTCCGTCGCGATCACCCCGAAGCTGGACGCATCGCGCAGCGGCACCGGCAACGCGGCGACGGTTACGTCGGCTCCCCGCTCCTGATGAAAGTCGACCATCTGGCTGATATCCATCCGGTAGATATGATCGGCGCCGAACACGGCGACCAGGTCGCGTCGGTGCTCCTCGATCAGGTTCAGGTTCTGGTGGACCGCATCCGCGGTGCCCTGAAACCAGTGCGCCCCGGAGCGCATCTGCGGCGGCACGACGGTGACAAACTGTTCCTGCAGCAGGGGAGAGATGGTCCACGCCTTGCGTACGTGCTCGATCAAGGACTGGGACTTGTACTGCACCAGCAGGTAGATCGTTTGGATCCTGGAATTGACCAGATTGCTGAGGACGAAATCGACGATGCGGTAACGTGCTCCGAAGGGCACGGACGGCTTCGAGCGGCCCGCGGTCAGGGGTTGGAGTCGCGACCCGTGGCCGCCGGCCATGACGAGGGCGATGATGCTCTTCTTGTGCATGATGGCTTCCACCTTCCCGGGCTACGGGCGCTTTCAGTGATGAGGCGAATGGCGGACCTGGTCCGGCTTGACCGCTGCCGGCTGATCGGAAATCCCTCCGATGGGTCCGTCCTATAAGACATCGTCCCGATGGTCCGCCAATCATAAACCCGACCGGAAAACTTTTCCCGGCCCTTGCTTTCGACCAACAGGGCGCCGGTTGTTCCCCGGAGGCGTATGCTGCCGTTGTCGCTTGCAGCCGCCCCGGCTAGCATGCAGCGACCGTCGCGCCGCGGTTGACTGCGCGACAATTCGCAAGCCGGTGCGCCGGATCGGCTACATGTAGCGTCGAGAAATGCAAATTGATGTAATGACAACAGAAAATCATTGCCCCGTGCGAATTGGCTCCGCGCTACGTTGGAGCGCGACCTGATGCAGGCGTATTTGAATCTGCTGCGCGACGTCATCGACAACGGCACCGACAAGGCCGACCGCACCGGGGTGGGAACGCGCTCGGTGTTCGGTCGTCAGATCCGCCTCGATTTATGCGCCGGCTTTCCGCTGGTGACGACCAAGCGCATCCATACCAAGAGCGTCATCCACGAGCTGCTGTGGTTTCTGTCCGGCTCCACGGACAACCGTGCACTGACGGAGCAGGGGGTCGGCATCTGGAACGAGTGGGCCGCCGAATCCGGCGAGCTGGGACCGATCTACGGCGCCCAGTGGCGGCATTGGCCTTGTGCCGATGGTCGTGCCATCGATCAGCTGGCCGACGCGATCGAGCTCATCCGGACCCGCCCGGACTCGCGCCGCATCCTGGTGTCGGCCTGGAACCCGGCCGATCTGCCAGACGAGTCGATGAGCCCGCAGGCGAACGTGGCGGCCGGGCGCATGGCACTCGCCCCGTGTCACTGCCTGTTCCAGTTCTATGTCGCAGACGGGCGCTTGTCCTGTCAGCTCTATCAACGCAGCGCGGATCTGTTTCTCGGGGTTCCGTTCAACATCGCGAGCTATGCGCTGCTCACCCACATGGTCGCGCAGCAGTGCGACCTGGAAGTCGGTGAATTCGTCCACACCTTCGGCGACTTGCACCTCTACCGGAACCATCTCACCGACGACATCGTCTTCACTCAATTGTCGCGCGAGCCGCGGCCTCTGCCCCGGTTGTCGCTGCGGCGTCCCGCCGGGGGCCTGTTCGACTACACCTTCAACGACATCGAGATCGTCGGCTATGACCCACATCCCGCAATCCGAGCCCCGATCGCGGTGTGAGGTCGTCCGCGCGGCCGGGAGCATCCGCCCATGACCGAGTTTTTTCTGCAATACGGGCTGTTTCTCGCCAAGACCCTGACCCTGCTGGCGGGCATCTGGCTGGTGCTGGGCCTGGCGTTCCGGGCGCGGCGCGGTGGCGCCGGCGATGCCGCCAATCGCCTGGAGGTCGTCGATCTAAACGATCGCTATCGCGATCTCGCGCACTCGCTGCAGGAGGCGTCGCTCCCGAAGAAGGCCTATCGGCAGCTCGTGAAGGCGGAGCGCAAGGAGGAGAAGGCGCGGAAGAAGGGCGCCGAGCGACGTCCGCGTCTGTTTGTCATCGACTTCAACGGCGATATCCGCGCGAGCGAGGTCACGGCACTGCGCAACCTGGTCACCGCGGTGCTGGTGGACGTCCGCGAGGGCGACGAGGTTCTGGTGCGATTGAACAATTCCGGCGGCCTGGTGAGCGAGCACGGTCTGGCCGCCTCCCAGTTGGCGCGGTTGCGCGCGCGGGGAGTGGCATTGACGGTCGCCGTGGACAGGATGGCCGCCAGCGGTGGCTACTTGATGGCTTGCGTGGGCAACCGCATCATCGCGGCGCCGTTTGCCGTCGTCGGCTCGATCGGCGTGATGGCCGAGCTGCCCAACTTTCACCGTCTGCTGGAGCGCAACGGCGTCGACTTCGAGCTCCACACTGCCGGCGAGTACAAACGAACGCTCACCCTGTTCGGCGAGAACACCGAGGCGGGTCGCGAGAAGCTGCGCGACCAGCTCGAGCAGACCCACGAGCTGTTCAAGGGCTTCATCGCGCAGTTCCGGCCGAGCCTCGATCTCGAGGCAGTGGCGACCGGCGAGTACTGGCACGGCCAGCGTGCACTCGAGCTCGGGCTCGTCGATGCACTTCAGACCAGCGACGATTTGCTGCTCGAGGCGCGGGACGAACGGGATCTGCTGGAGCTGAAATACAACGTCCGAAAGAAGCCGATGGAGCGTCTACTGTCGAGTATCCGCGGTGTCGCGGAGCGCGCGCTCGGCGTGCGGCTCGGATAGGCGGAACGCCCTTCGCTGGCAAGGGTCGCCACCTTCCGCGCACGCTTGCTCGAGTGACGGCGCCGCGAATCCAAGCAGGTGGGGGCGGGGTCCCGTGCAACGGATTGCACATGTTCTCCGACAGGCCGGTCTGAATGGCCCGCCTCATGGTGTAGAATCACGAGTTTTATTTCAGTCAACAAGAGTCCTCCCCGGCGGCGTTTTGAAGCCCGGCGGTGTAGGCGGAGCCGAGCTTGGAACGAGAAAACCGGATCGAACCACAGGCGCCCCGGAAGCTGGACGAGGTGCTGGACGAGGATCTCGAAATCCGCGCTCGGCCCGCCGCGACGCAGCCGCAGAAGCCGCCGC
>JBGSTR010000510.1:0-2628 GCA_041736365.1 Chromatiaceae bacterium
GCGATGCAGAAGCTCGCGGCCGTGCAGCCACGGGGCATGGAGGGGCGCATGGCGCGTCTCGGCACGCTGGATCTCGAGAGCCAGCAGGATTTCACGATGGCGTTCCGCCGGATGCACGCCAAGCAGATCCGCGAGGCGTCGCTGAACGCGTTCGACCGGCTGCTCGAGGCCGAGGGGATCGACCCGGCGACGCCGCTGTCCCCCGACGAGCTGCGCCTGCTGATCATGAAGGACCCGGCGATCAACATCGCCTCGAAGACCTGGATCGCCAACCAGCAGGTCACCTGGAAGACGCTGCACGACCACTTCCACGCCAATGCCGACCGCTATCTCTCCGAGATGGAGGCGGCCGACAAGGCGGGACCGGGCGCGCTGGTGCTGTCGCCGAACATGGCAATCCCCGACTACGCCCGGCATGAGATCCACATCCAGCCGGGCGGCTACGTCGGCGACCCGTTCGCCGGCCACATGTACCTGCACGGCACGAACAGCTTCTACATGGGCACGCGCGGCCACAACGAACAGGACGAGATCCATCGCGGGGCGGCGGCCAAGATGCCGCTTCCGGCGGATGGCAAGGTGAAGCGCATCCTCGACATGGGCTGCGGCGTCGGCCAGTTCTCGGTGGCGCTGAAGGAGCGCTTCCCGGACGCGGAAGTGTGGGGCATCGACGTGGGTGGGCCGATGGTGCGCTACGCGCACATGCGTGCCGCGCGGATCGGCATCGGCGCGAATTTCGCGCAGAAGCTCGCCGAGGACACCGGCTTCCCCGATGGCCACTTCGACATCGTTGCCAGCTACATCATGCACCACGAGGTGCCGGCCGAAATCACGCGCAGGATCATCGACGAGGCGCGCCGCGTGACACGCCCTGGCGGCATCTACTACCCGCTCGACTTCAAGACCGGCGGCGTCAAGACTCCGGGGCGCGCCATGTACCGCCGCTGGATGGACCATCGCTGGAACAACGAGGTCTGGGTCCCCGAGTTCCACTCGGTGCCGTTCAACGACGAGATTGCAAAGCGGGGATTCACGGCGGCCAAGGACCCGGTGACGCTGCTGGCGGGCTTCGGCGTGAGGCATTTCGTAAGGACGGCCTGAACGGTCGGCAGTCTTTCCCCGTCTGCGCGGGCCGTCAGCCGGGCGCGGCGCGCACGGCGTTCATGTCCACCCGCAGCAGAAGCGGATGTGAGCTCCCCTCCCTACTACGGCAGCTCGCGTACGACCCGCAGCCCCAGCGTCGCCGAACGGAATGCGGGGAGCTCACGACTGCGCGCCGCGGGGCGCAGGAACCAGATCCTGCTGTACCAAGCACCTCCGCGCACGACCCGGCGCGCGCAATCCGCCCACATCCAAGCCGAGCCATCCACGGGGGCACCTTCATAGGTGTCGGTATAGCAGTCCTGGACCCACTCCCAGATGTTGCCGACCATGTCGTGCAGGCCGAACGGGTTCGCCGGGAAACTGCCGACCGGCGAGGTGTACACGAAACCATCGCGGCAAGTGAAGAATCGCGTCGGCTGATCGCCGATGCCGCCATGGGCCTGAGCGCGCGTCAGGTCAGAGGAATTCGCCTGGCCGCAGATCTGTTCGTAACCATTGCCCCAGGTGTTCATGGTGGTGGTGCCTGCGCGGGCGGCATATTCCCACTCGGCTTCTGTCGGAAGCCGATAGTGTTGCCCGCTGATGCTCGACAGCCAGGCCGCGTACGCAGCGGAATCGGCAAGGTCCAGACAAACAGCCGGATGGTTTTCGTCCTGGGGAAAGCCAGGCTGGCGCCATGTTGCCGTCGCAACCGCTTGCCATCTCGCGTCAGCCTGATCCCAGGTGATGCAGTCGCCGCCGTCTGCGCGTCGGGTCGCCGCTACGAAGGCGCCATACTCGCCGCGCGTGACCTCGTAGCGTCCGATGGCGAACGGCTTCGGCAGACTGACCGGATGGGCTGGCCATTCTCGGGCCGCCGTATCTTCGCGGACCTTTGCCGCCGCGGATTCCGCTGGCGTGGACCCCATGACAAACGTGCCTGCCGGGACGACCACCATCTCGGGACACTGTGGACAGTCACGAATTACCGCGCCGGCGACCGGGGCCACCGAGGCGGCTCGAGACATCTGGGCGACGGATACCAGCAAGACCAGGCCGGTCGCGAGTCGATATGCCGATCGAATGGGATGAGACACGGTGACGACTCCCCGGCTGTGCCGACAGCCCTACTCGAGGTCACGGGCGATTCGCATGCCGAAATGGTGCGTTTGCTTGTCCGCTGGATCCCGACCGCGGAACGGAGGGCGATGCCGCTCCTGCCGCGTATACCAACTGCCGCCACGCACCGCGCGCTTCTCGCAGTTGCCGGCCACCTCCACGGCGGAACCGTCATTGGGCTCTTCAGGATAAAGCTCGAGTGAGCAATCCTCGGCCCATTCCCAGACGTTGCCGAGCACGTCGTAGAGCCCGAAGGCATTGGGCGGATATGAGCCGACCTTGGCAATCCGGCCTTGGCCGTCATGGCACTTCAGCGCGGGCCAGGTAATCCTGGCGCCGGCCGGCATCGCCGCCTCGCTATCGAGGTCATAGGTGTTCTCGTACTTGCAGGCATCGAGGTCATCATCGCCCCACGGGAATCGGGTC
>JBGSTR010000514.1:0-2660 GCA_041736365.1 Chromatiaceae bacterium
ACCGAGCGACCCCAGCGCGGCGCCACCCGCGGCGAGGTGGAGCGCCTGTTGAGTGGCGAGGACCCGGATCCGCTCGATTGGGTCCCGCTCCCGGCCTACGACTGATCGCGTGCACCGCGCGCTCCGCCTCAGCGCTGGGAGATCGGCAGGTAATCGCGTGCGGTCTCGCCGTGGTAGATCTGGCGCGGCCGGCCGATGCGGTTGCCGGGGTCCGAGATCATCTCCATCCAATGGGAGATCCAGCCCACCGTGCGCGCAATCGCGAACATCACCGTAAACATGTTGCGCGGGATGCCCAACGCGCGATAGATGATGCCCGAGTAGAAGTCCACGTTCGGGTAGAGCTTGCGCTCGACGAAATATTCGTCGTTGAGCGCGATCTCCTCCAGCTTCATCGCCAAGTCGAACAATGGATTGTCGTGATCGGCCAGCTCCTCGAGCACCTGGTGGCAGACCTCGCGGATGATCTTGGCGCGCGGGTCGTAGTTCTTGTAGACGCGGTGCCCGAAGCCCATCAGACGGAACGGATCGTCCTTGTCCTTGGCCTTCTCGATATAGGCAGGCACGTTCTTGACGTCGCCGATCTCGACCAGCATGTCCAGCACGGCCTCGTTGGCGCCGCCGTGGGCGGGGCCCCACAGGGAGGCAATCCCGGCCGCGATGCAGGCGAACGGATTGGCGCCGGAGCTGCCGGCCAGGCGCACCGTCGAGGTGCTCGCGTTCTGCTCGTGATCCGCGTGCAGGATGAACAACAGATTCAGCGCGCGCTCGGCGATCAGCTCCGGCTTGTAGGTCGCGCAAGGCGTCGCGAACATCATGTGCAGGAAGTTTGCGCAGTAGCGTAGGTCGTTGCGCGGATACATCACCGGCTCGCCGACGGTGTGCTTGTAGGCCGCCGCCGCAATGGTCGGAATCTTGGCGATCAGGCGATGCGCCGAGATCAGGCGGTGCTGCGGATCGTAAATATCCATCGAATCGTGGTGGAACGCGGACAGCGACCCGACCACGCCGCACAGCATCGCCATCGGGTGCGCGTCGTAATGGAAGCCGTTGAAGAACGCGGTGAGCTTCTCATTCATCATCGTGTGCTGACCGATGATGTCCTCGAAGGTCTCCAACTCGTGCTTGTTCGGCAAATCCCCGTGCAACAGCAGGTACGCGACCTCCAGGAAGCTCGCCTTGGTCGCAAGCTGCTCGATGGGATAGCCGCGATACATCAGGATGCCCTGCTCGCCGTCGATGTAGGTGATCGCGCTGTGGCAGCTGGCGGTGGACATGAAGCCGGGATCGAAGGTGAAGATCCCGGTTTCCTTGTAGAGGGAGGAGATGTCCGCTGCCGGCGGACCCATGCTGCCGGTGAGCAGCGGCGCCTCATAGCTCCTGCCGGTTGAGTTGTTGGTGATGGTGACGGTTTCTTTCGCCATGTGCTCACTCCGAGCCGGTTGGTTGCATAGAGAGTTCGTTTGCCAGCCGCGAGGCTACGCGCTGTCAAACGGGGATTCGGTGATCTCGGCCGCGAGTCGGTCCGGTGGTGCGTCAGGTTGCGACGCAAGTCGCAAGCACATCCGATTCCGGTCGATCAACGCGACGGGGACAATTTCGCAAAGCAGGAATCGCGCCCAATTATTGGGTGCTGGCGATCCGAGTCGTTCCGCCGGGATAGGCGCGAGGCGCGACCCATGCGGGGCCGCAAGTGGTGGCGGGGCATCGACGAGGTCTGCGTTCCGCCGCCAAAAGGCTGTGAGAAATCGGTGCGCGGCTGCCGGTCGGGGTCAGCCGCGTGTGCCTGCAGAATTCCCCGCCAAACGATCCGGGGCTAGCGGCGATCGGGATCGGCGCGCGCTCAGCGAGCGTACTTGCGGCGGAATTTATCGACGCGTCCGGCAGTATCAACGATCTTCTGTTTGCCGGTATAGAACGGGTGACAGGCCGAGCAGACCTCGATATGTACATCCTTACCGATCGTCGAACGGGTCATGAACTCGTTGCCGCAGCTACAAACCACCTTCACGTCGCCGTAATTGGGATGGATTCCGTCTTTCATGAGTGATCTTCTCGCCCGCCGTGGGGCTCTCCGCAGTCGTTAACAACCGCGCAAACTAGCATCGCGTCAGGGCTTTTGCAATGCCCCCGGCGTCAATCACCGGGGAGGAAGCGCGCCACCAGATCGTCGAGAAACGCGCGTCCCCGATCCGTGGGAACCACCCGATCACGGCGCGGCTCCAGCAATTCGTCGTCGCGAGCCCGGTCCACCACGGCGGCAATCCGCGACCACGGAAGGCCGGTGGTCTCCGTGAATAGGCTGGGCGGAAAGCCGTCGACCAGCCGCAAGGCGTTGAGCGCGAGCTCCAACGTCAGATCGTCCGCGCCGAGCAGCCGTCGTTGGCTGACCAGCGCGTCGACGGGTGCTGCTAGATAGGCCGACGGATGGCGCAGCTTGGCGACCCGGTGCACCCGCCCAATCGTCGCGTCAGTCAGCTTGCCGTGGGCCCCGGCGCCGATGCCCAAATAGTCTCCGAAGCGCCAGTAATTGAGGTTGTGGCGGCAGCGCCGGCCCGGTCGCGCATAGGCGGATACCTCGTACTGCCGGTATCCGGCCCGCGCCAGCCGCAGGCTGCCCTGTGCCGCCATGTCGGCGGCCAGGTCCGCGTCGGGTAGCG
>JBGSTR010000534.1:0-8222 GCA_041736365.1 Chromatiaceae bacterium
TCGGCGGCTCCTCGGCGGGCATGGCGATCCACAAGTCGGAGGGTCTGGTGCCGATCAACGACCGCTGCGAGTCGAGCATCCCCGGGCTCTATGCGGCGGGGGATGCCCTCGGGTCCTACATGGCCGGGGCCATCTACACCCAGATCGGCTCATCCCTGGCAGGATCCGCGGTCCAGGGGGCCGTCGCCGGCGAGGCCGCCGCGGGGTACAGCCAGGGTGTGCCGATGCCGTCCGTGCCGGCGGAAAAGCTGGCTCAAGTAGAGCGCGAGATGCTGGCGCCGTTGCGGCGGGAGGCAGGCTATGGCCCGGCCTGGGTCACGCAAACCCTGCAGGGCGTCATGATTCCGAACTTCGTTCTGTACATCAAAAGGGAGCCCATGCTGAAGGCGGCGCTGGCCTATGTCGAAGAGCTCAGGGATCACCACTTACCCATGCTGCGGGCCGGCGACCTGCACGAGCTCAGGCTGGCGCATGAGACCGCGAATATGATCGTCAGCGCGGAGATGAAGCTCAAAGCGTCGCTGATGCGCAAGGAGAGCCGCTGCAGTCATTTCCGGCTCGACTATCCCGACCTAGACGACGTGAATTGGCAGGCCTGGATCAACATCCACCAGGACGACGAAGGGCAGATGCGGCTGGAAAAGCAGCCATTCAATCGCTGGCCGTCGTAGTTTCCCGATCGTCAAAGACCGCGTAGACCACGTAGGGCGGGACAGCAAAGCGCATCCCGCCATCTGAGCCTGTTCTCCGACCCCCGACCGCCGCGACGTATCCGTCCCCACGGACTGCTCACATTCGCCACATTCTCGGTACAAGATCGCGACGTACTCTGAGCTTGCGTTGGGGCCTCCGGCCCTCCTTTTTGAACCAAGCGGAGTAGTCGATGAACAAGTCCCTATTGATCCTGATGTCGGCAATTGTTGCCGGCGCGCAGACGGCAAGCGCGGATGAGCCGGGCTGGTACGGCTCGTTGAACCTCGGTCTCGCGATCCCCGAAGGCAGCCTGACTCATAGTGGCGGCGACGCTGACCGAGGGCCGGACTACGATCTGGACGACGGCGGTGTCGCCGGGCTTGGCGGCGGCTATCGCTTCGGCAATGGACTGCGACTCGAGGAAGAGCTGCGCTACCGCGCGTTCGACGCCGGCGGGATCTCCTACGCGGCCTTCGGCGCTCCGTCCTACGCCGACGGTACGGTGACGAGCACGACCCTCATGACGAACCTTTCCTACGATTTCATTCTCAAGAGCAGCAAGCTGCGCCCGTACCTGAAGGGTGGGATCGGTGCGGCGTGGAACGAGGCGGATGCCGATGTGTTCGGCCCGGGCCGTTCCCCCGGATGGGGCCTCTACTCTTCGGCAACGGATACCCAATTTGCATGGTCCCTGGGCGCAGGCCTCGCCTATCCGATCGATGAAAGCCTGTCCTTGACCGCGGAGTATCAGTACCTGGATCTCGGGAGCGCGGAAACCGGCGGGGACATCAACGGTAAGCGCATGCGCTTCGACGACCTGGGCTCGCACGAGATGACGCTCGGCCTGCGCTACGCGTTCTGATCGCGTTTCCTTACAGATGTCGAAGCCGAGCGAGCGCGTAGCACTCGGGGCGGGAAAACCAAGCGCATCCCCGCCGATTCCCGCACACGTTCGTTCGGCTCCACCGACTCCAATTCCCGAGTCGGCTCACCCGCGCACGGGTTGGAAGCGTCCAGATTTTCTCCCGGGCGCTCCCGAAGTCGTGGCTTGCCAACGGAAGTGCGATGCGGATCCGGAAACGAACGCTGCTGCAATCGCCGCGGCAACCCGCCAACGATCGAGGAGACAACCCATGAACGAGACCATCACCGCTCTCGCTCTCAGCATCTCGGCAACACTGGTCTCGGACTTACGGCCGATCCCGAAACGCCTCGCTTTGATCGGCGCGATCTTCCGCGAGCTGGGCCGCTCGGCATGGGCCATGCTCCGGAGAAAACCGCGTCGCGAGCAGGCGGCCTTGAGCTTCGTGCGCGCACATGCGGTAGAGGGCGACGCCGAGTCTGTACTCTGCGCTCTGGATCGCTTTGCACGCGAGCAGCGCTTCATGATGAATCTGGGAGACGAAAAAGGGCGCGTCCTGGACGAGCTTGCGGCCCAGCTACCCTTGAACGCACATGTGCTCGAGCTCGGGACCTACTGCGGCTACTCCGCGGTGCGGATGGCGCGCCTGCTGCGAGGGGGCGGGCAGGTCGTTTCAATTGAGGCGAATCCTCGCCACGCACGGATCGCCCAGGCGATCTGCCGGTTCGCCGGAGTGGACGATCACGTATGCATCATGGTGGGAGAGAGCAGTGCGATCATCCCCACGCTGTCCAATTCGTTCAACCTGGTACTCATGGACCACAACAAGGACGAGTATCTCGTCGACCTCTGGCGCATTGAGGATAGCGGCCTCATCGAGCCCGGCAGCAAGATCGTCGCCGACAATGTGGGACCGCTTTTCGATGCACGCGACTACCTGACATACGTGCGTACCAATCCGTACAACCCCTACCGATCTCACTACGTCGCAAGCCGCTTGGAATACTACGAAGCACATCCCGACGGCATGGAGATATCGGTCCGACTGGGTGTCCGCCAAGACAACGCACCAATCCTCGGCGTCGGTTAGGGCGTGCTCCAATCCCGAGCCGTCATTACCGCGCAAGCCGTCATTCCCGCGAAAGCGGGAATCGCCACACGTCCCGGATTCCCGCATTCGCGGGAACGACTGTAGAGCGCGTAGGGCGGGAAAGCAGAGCGCATCCCGCCATCTGCCCTGGCCATCGTAGTTTGCCGATTGGGCAGAGAGCACGTAGGGCGGGAAAGCGAAGCGCATCCAGCCATCTACCTGTTCTCCGACCCCCGACCGCCGCGACGAGACGTACCGCCACCTCAATCCCAGCTCAATGCCCTGAACTCCGTCACGCGGGTCTCGAAGAAGTTCTTTCGTTCTTGAGGTCCAGCACCTCCGACATCCGGACGGAGGGGTTGGTGGCGCCGGGATATTGCTCCGGCCGCCCGATCCGGGCGCGGCGGCGATTGAACTGGAGGATTCCTTGGTCACCGGTGATCAAGCGGCGCCGCGGATCCGCGAGGGCGGGTGAGATTCGCATGAGCGAAACAACGGTCGCTCCCGGGCGGAGCAGGCGCTAGACTGAGCCTATGCGTACCGCATAGGCGTTAAGGCTTCGATGAGTAACCGCCAACCTTCAGCATCTGAATCGGACCCTGTCCAGCCCCGGACTGCCCGGCTCTTCCGCAACGGGAGCAATCAGGCCGTGCGGTTGCCCCGCGACTTGGAGATCGATGCCGACGAGGTGCTGATTCGCCGTGAGGGCGACAGCATCATCCTGACCCCCAAGCCGCGCTCCTGGGATGACTACTTCGCGCGGGGACGACCGCTCGCGGAGGACTTCCCCGATGCCATCGACGACTCCCCACCGCAGGCGCGGGAATCCCTCTGATGCGCTGGATGCTCGACACCAATACCTGCATCTACATCATGAAACACCATCCGCCGCAGGTGCAGGCGCGACTGCGGCGAATTGCGATCGGGGAGGTCGGCATCTCGGCGATCGTCTTGGCGGAGCTTCGATTCGGCATCCGGAAGAGTCGGCGACGGGAGGACAATGCCGCGGCCCTAGCCGACTTTCTCACCTACTCTCTGGTGTTGGATTGGCCGCAAGAGGCCTCTGGCGTTTACGCGGAGATCCGCGATGAGTTGGAAGGGCAGGGCACCCCGATCGGCTCCAACGACCTTCTGATCGCCGCGCATGCCTTGTACCTCGGTTGCACCCTGGTTACCAATAATGTCCAAGAATTCATTAGGGTTGATGGTCTGGTGGTCGACAATTGGACCTAGCTAGCCGGCCCGCTGCGGTTCAACACACGACCGCCCGCCAACCTCAATCCCAGCTCAATACACGACCCGTCTGATACTCGGTTACCCGGCCTCGAAAAAATTCTTTTCCTTCTTGAGGCCCAGCACTTCCGGCATCCAAGGGAAGGAGTTGGTGGCGCCGGGGTACTGCTCGGGCAGGCCGATCCAGCCGCAGCGGCGATTGGCGATGAACTGGACGTACTCGTTGAACATCGGGGCGTCGAGGCGTAAGGCGGGAAAGCGAAGCGCATCCAGCCATCTACCTGTTCTCCGACCGCCGACCGCCGACCGCCGACCGCCGGGACGCATCCATCGCTACGGACTGTTCACATTCGCCAAATTCCCGGTTCAAGATCGCGACGCACTCTGAGCTTGCGTTGGGGGCTCCGGCCCTCCGTTTGGAACCAAGCGGAGTATTCGCCGGCGCGCAGACGGCAAGCGCGCATGAGCTGGGCTGGGGGCGAAAGCAGCGCGTCTGTGAATCGAATGACAAATCGCAATCGAGTGTACCGATGGCGCTGATCCGATCAAACGATGTCATATGGACATAAGAAACAACTAATATACTTACCTGCCCATCAGGGTGGTCCAGTGACCATGCCCAGACCAATCGGAGATATGTTGATGAATACAGAAACAATTGCCATACCCGCAATGCCCCGTTTAAACGAGCCGGCACCGGGTTTTGAAGCCCCTACGACACACGGCGTGACGACACTCGAGGACTACCGGGGTAAGTGGCTGGTGCTATTTTCGCACCCGGCCGACTTCACGCCCGTATGCACCACCGAGTTCATCGCCTTCGCCAAGCGCCATGCCGATTTTCAGGCGCTCAACTGCGAGCTGCTCGGCCTGTCCATCGACAGCCACTACTCGCACATCGCGTGGGAGCGCAACATCAAGGAGAAGTTCGGCGTTGAGATCGGCTTCCCGATTATCGCCGATCTGTCCATGCAGGTAGCCAAGGCCTACGGGATGATCCAGCCCGGCGCCAGCGACACCTCGGCGGTGCGCGCGACCTTCATCATCGACCCGGAGGGCATTCTGCGCGCCATGGTGTACTACCCCATGAGCAACGGGCGCTCGATCGACGAGTTCGTCCGCTTGGTGAAGGCAATGCAGATCTCCGATGAGCACAAGGTGGCCACGCCCGAGGGCTGGCAGCCCGGGGATAAGGTGATCGTGCCGCCGCCCGCGACCGCGGAAGCCGCCGCAGCGCGGATGGACGAGGGCTACGACTGCACCGACTGGTACTTCTGCAAGAAAACGGTGTAATTCGATATGACCTATTGCCCGCCCCGCCAGGGCGGGTTTCTCGACCGAGGAGATCACTGCAACGATGAGGGTGCCGAGGTATTGGCAAACGAAAGTAACCGGCAACTGAGCGGCGCTCAGCGCACGGCGCTCGGCCCGCTCGATCAGGCGCTGCCACTGCTCGCGGCTGCGCCGCACGCGCGTACTCGGACTCGTGACCATGGGTGACTCCCGTCGTGTTGCATGACGAGACCCATTCTCCGCACCTCGCGCGAGCCGGGAAGAACGCCGCTCAGTTGCCGGTTACATATGAACGGATCCCCGGCGCGGATCACCGGCCCAGGTTCGCGTAACCGTTCCGAACAGTTCGAGGCGCGCACGCTGATGATCGAAGTCCCGGGCAGCCCATCCATTCGCCGGGATGGCTGGGTCCCATATGCCTATCGCGGTGGCGCATGGGGAGGGAAGGGCAGAGCTCCGCGATCAGGACCACCCGAACGCCGCCCAGTACCGGATCGCGTTGCGTTATGTGGAGAACAATGGCCAGCCCGCCGAGCGTTATCCGGCCAACCCAATGGCTCTCCCCAGGGAATTACCGGCCTGAGCCGCGCGGCTGGACGCGTCACCATCATGCTGCCTCATCCGGAGCGGGTCTTTCGCGCTATCCATCATTCCCGGTGCCCAAATCACTGGGGTCAGGACGGCCCTTGGAGGCGGCTGTTCCGCAATGCGCGGGTATGGGTGGATTAGGCGCGGAAAATCCTAGAACCCGGGCGATCACCAGCACAACCGGAATAGTCAGGGCCAAGAGTGCGGCCATGTGTCTCTCCGTCCTATAAACTTTAAATGTTTCTTACTCTAACGCTGTAATTTTTTAGGAGACATCGGTGCCAAAAAAACGTACGTCTATTTCTGGGGTGGCCTTTCAAGAAGTCCTTATGGAGCTTCATCAGCACGTTTTTGATGGCGTGCCCGATGAGTCCGATCCATTCACACTCTCAAAATTGGTTCGTGAGTATATTGCTTTCGTACTTGCATGCTACTACCAGTGTGAGCATTGTGTGACACACCATGAACGGGCGATCGAGCGTGAGCGTAAGCTGGCGAATGAGAAGTCGTGGGAGTGGAAAAGCGACATGGTGAGGGCGCTGCTTTTTTTGCGCGTCGAGAAACGATGGATATCCCCAATAGAATATGAGCAGTGGCTGAAATCATGGGAAAAATTTGCGCAGAAATTGCATAAAAGACACCCGGGCTTGCCCTGTTACATTGCGTGTTCAATTGGCATAGCCCGTGATGATTTTTCCATGATGGAGCTTGCGTTCAACTCGATAAGTCGTACGCATACAGAAAAAGAAGAGCTCGTTGGTGTCATTCGTGATATCGACCGAGTCGTCGTTTTTATGAAGGCAGCAACTTCGAAGAATCGGACTGATCCAAAACTGATGAAGCTGCTTGCTTCGCGTGAGGTTAACGAATAGGGCATGGAGTAGGAAACCCTACCGCCGGGTGCGCGACACGGGAGACGTCCAGTGGTCGTATCGGGCTGGATACCTCGCACGTACCACTCGCAAAGAATCTTTCTTTGACTTCACCCTCCGGAGCTTTCGGCCGCGCCGGCGCGGCTCCTTTTGCGAATCGTCAATGCCGGCAACCTACGGGAGTAGTAGGTAGATGAGGCACGGGGAGACAGGACGATCTCTCACGCGCGACGCGCTAAATTGGCGCCGCGCGTCGACAGGAGGTCAAGACGCACAGGAACGTCGTAGAGCATTGCTACAACTAGGAGTAACCGCCGTGAAAAAGACTGTTGCAATCATTCCGATGCTGATCACTTTCCTCTTCGCTGCGCCTCTATCCGCCCATCACATGGCAGAGGGGGTGGTCGCCGACGACATTTATGCCGCCATCGACGAGAATCTTGAGGGGACTCCGCATCTCGACCTGGATCTCACTACCATTGGGGCCATGGCAATCGTCACCACGACCGTGGCAGCGGAAGACGTGCCAACGGTCCTCGATACCATTTCCGCCGCGCTTTCCGGTCAGGGCACTCAGGTCGAGTCTTCGCTCGACGTGAACATCTCCGCACCGGACGACGACGGCTTGGTCACCATCACGATTATCGAGCGCATCGGACAGGGGATCGAGATTGAAGATCCAGTTCCCCTGACTCGCCGATAAGGCACGGGTCAGTCGCGGGCCGGGCATCCTCAAGGCTCAAACCTTGTCAAATGGGGTCGCGCTCTCGCGCCACGTGACGAAATGAAGAAGCCCGCCAACGCGGGCTTTCTGGAGGTTGAAACAAAAGGTCGCAGAGCCGCTATTTTGGCCCCGGGGCCTTCGGCTACCCGGAGCGAGATCGCGATTTCCCGGGTGACCGGAACAAGCGCCGAACCGTCGGCGCGACGACTCCGCCAACCATTAATCCCAGCTCAAAGCCCCGCCCGTCTGATACTCCGTCACCCGGGTCTCGAAGAAGTTCTTTTCCTTCTTGAGGTTCAGCACCTCCGACATCCAGGGGAAGGGGTTGGTGGCGCCGGGGTACTGCTCTGGCAGCCCGATTTGGGCGCAGCGGCGATTGGCGATGAACTGGAGGTATTCCTTGAACACCGGGGGCGTTGAGGCGTAGGGCGGGTAAGCGCAGTGCATCCCGCCATCCGCCTCTTATCTCTGCCCCAGCCGCCGCGATGCATCCATCACTACGGACTGCTCACATTCGCCACATTCTCGTTTCAAGATCGCGACGTAACTTGAGCTTGCGTTGGGGGCTTCGGCAAGCGCGCATGAGCCGGGCTGCATATGGCTCGTGTAACCTCAGTCTCCCGATCCCTGAAGGGAGCGGCTCAGAGCGGTAGTAACCGAATGCCCCACAGCTTGCGGCGCCGCGATTTGCAAATGTTCTTTACTTGCGATGCTTCCAGTCTCCGGCCTGGATCCGTGAAGTTAATGAGCCGATGACTCGCGCGATTGAATACGACGTCTCGCCTGTTACGTCAGCGGGCAAGATTGAGCCGCCGAGAGTGCAGATGGCTGGGAGAACGCGGTTCTTGGCAAGCCAATGCGTCCCAC
>JBGSTR010000335.1:0-1515 GCA_041736365.1 Chromatiaceae bacterium
CCCGTTGAGCGATGCGGTGTCGGATTCGATCTTGGATTCGAAGGACAGACTCTCGCGTTGGCTCATGATCGCCATGCCGTGATCGCCGATGGTGCCGGAGATCAGCACCGCGTCGCCGGGACGGACCCGATCGCCGGAAAGCACCAGCCCATCGGGCAGCACTCCCAGTCCGCTGGTGGTGATGAACACCCCGTCCCCCTTGCCGCGCTCGACTACCTTGGTATCGCCCGCGACCAGCTTGACGCCGGCCTCGGCGGCGGCGCGCGCCATGGATGCGGCGATCCGCGCCAAATCGGCGAGCGGAAAGCCCTCCTCCAGGATGAACCCGGCGGTCAGATAAAGCGGGGTTGCGCCCATCACGGCCACGTCGTTCACCGTGCCGTGGACCGCAAGGCAGCCGATATCGCCACCGGGGAAGAACAGGGGCGATACCACGTGGCTATCGGTCGAGAGCACCAGCCGCCCGGCGGCCGCGGGAATCACCGCCCCGTCGTTGGACTGGTCCAGATACTCGTTGCCCAGCTCGCGGGCGAATAGCTCCGAGATCAGCGCGACCATGGCCCGACCGCCACCGCCGTGGCTCATGTCCAGGACGCCCTGCTTGAGGTCGAGCGGGCGGCTGTAGCCCTTCTTGACCTGGCCGCTCACGCGGCGGAATCCGCGCGGTCGTTGTGGCGCCCATAGGTGTAGTGGGCCGCGCAGGCACCCTCGGAGGACACCATGCACGAGCCCATCGGGTTCTCCGGGGTACAGACGGTGCCGAAGATCTTGCAGTCGGTGGGCTTCTTCACCCCGCGCAGGATCGCCCCGCACTCGCACGCCTTATTGTCCGGCACCGGCCGATACTCGAGTCCGTAACGGCGCTCGGCATCGAACGGCGCGTAGGCCTCGCGGATCTTCAGGGCCGAGTAAGGCACCTCACCCAAACCGCGCCACTCGAAGCTCCGGCGCACCTCGAAAACGTCCGCCATCAGGTCCTGGGCCTTGAGGTTGCCGTCCTCGGTCACCGCGCGGGTAAATTCGTTCTCGACCCCCGCCCGCCCGTCGTTGACCTGACGCACCAGCATCAGGATCGCCTGCATCACGTCCAGCGGCTCGAAGCCGGCGATCACCACCGGCTTGCGATAGTCTTCGGCGAACTGCTTATAGGGCCGGCTGCCGATCACCGTTGAGACGTGGGCCGGGCCGATGAATCCGTCCAGCGGCACGGTGCCGAGCTCGCGCACCTCGGGCGACTCCAGGATGTTCACGATCGCCGCGGGCGTGAGCACGTGGCAGCACAGCACGCTGAAATTTCTCAGTCCCTCGGCATGCGCCTGGCGGATCGCCACCGCAGTCGGTGGGGTCGTGGTCTCGAAGCCGATGGCGAAGAACACCACCTCACGATCCGGGTTCTCGCGCGCGATCGCCAGGGCGTCGGTCACCGCGTAGACCATGCGCACGTCGCCGCCGCGCGCCTTGGCGCGCAACAAGGAGAGCCCCCCGGACGCGGGGACGCGCAGGGTGTCGGCGTAG
>JBGSTR010000543.1:0-18656 GCA_041736365.1 Chromatiaceae bacterium
GGGGCCAGACTCCGCTCGCCCTACGGGCTCCCTCCATCTGGCCCCGTGGCAAGCGCTTCAAGCACCCCGCGAGCCCGGAACAGAGGATAACTCCTCCGGGGAAGATAATCACACGGGATGGGACAGCTAAGCGGGCGACTGGCCGGCGGCGCTCCGCTTGAGCGAAGGGTTAGGCATCAGCCTCCCGCGCCGCGACGTCCACAACAGCAACCCATTGGGGGCGATACTGCACATTCGAAGAGTACATTTCGCCTGAATCGGTCATGTCATCTGCCTTCCCCGTAACAAGGAGTTCTAGCTGGGCGGGAAGCGCATCGTATTCGTTAGGCCACTCGGGATCTTGGAAGAGAACACTTGAACTAGAGCATGCATACGCAGGCGAAGCTCCGCATCTTGTTAAGCACCTCCATGGCACGGTCTCCCGCCTGTCATGGATCGCAGTGAAGGACCTCGCTCCCCGCTTGCCCAGAGTATCTCTGATGACACCGGATGGCGTGACTGAGCAGCCCAGCTGCGGCTGCTCCTCAGGTAAGCAGCAGTTCCAACCGCCCTTTTTCTTCGAGTGGCTGTACAGGCAATATAGAGGGTACGCTCTGTTTGCTCGTGCGTAGTTCTCCAGTACGTCTATCTGCAACGTCCCACCCGACGATCGATGCGCCAGTTGTGCGTAGATGGCTTTGCTCGGAGTAACTTTCTTGGCCTGAACTGCGAACCGTCTCCATCCCCTTTCTGAGGAACCGACCCAGAGCTCAAAGTCACACCCCTTGGTTGATTCCGAGACTCTTGTGTCCTCAACGGCATAGGTTCCGCTCTGTCCGTCAGCAAGGACCAGTAAGTTGACTGAGGTAATGGCGTCCTCGCCGAAGAGAATCCTTCGACCCGACGCACGATTTATCGCGCGCCATGTGGTTGCTGCAAGGAGTTCGAAGAGTTGGTGTGGACGCAAGTTCTGATGCCTAACGTCGCAAATCAGGCGACGCAAAAGCGCGCATGCTTATAAGCTTAAAATAAACCGTGAGTTCGGCGCGCGCTTTTGGGCTCGGCTGCATTTGCCTTGTTAGCTGCATGTCCTGGTTGTCCTATTCGCGACAATAAAGCGAGGGGACGCTTTCTAATACTCGTCGTACCTCTCCACTTCGGGGAGGCTAAGATCAAATATTAGCTTGTTGTTGTCAAGGTGAAACTTCCAGTCATCGTTAAGGTAATCACTATGATCAGCGTCTTTGCATCCATAATAAGCGCTATATTCGTATTCCACGCTTACTACTCCTCCTGACGCCGACATTGAAACGTCGGACACTTCGAGACTCTCTTCGGAAATCTCAGCACGCATTTCTATCTTCCGGCACGTGCGTCCCATCAATTCGTAGAATTCTGATTCGTTGCTAGTGATTGCGTCCTTGATACACTCGATCAACTCAGCTTCGGTTTGGTGCTCGCAGTGCAGTTCAATTTCGACGTGTAGAGTTTCCATTGGCTTAGCTCATTTCCTCAGCTAACAGTCGATTAGACAGATTCTGCCTTAACGGTACGAGACGGATTCTAGGTCCGCATTGCTGGACGGAATCGGCCTGGTCCCTACGGAACCCAGGGCGGGCCTCACGCGCCGCGCGCTCTCCTTCCCCCCATGTCCAGTCGACCGGACACTAGGCTGCGCCCGTTAACCCGTCAACCTGAAAGGTAAGCGCGCCCGCCGGGGCCAGTAGTGAGCCGGTCCCCGCCGATGCCCTGCGGCCCACCGTTCCCGTCTCGGCGTTGGCGTCGCGCTGGCGTCCGTGGCTAGCTATGTGTCACCGTCCAACCGTCACGTGAGAACGCGATCCGCCGATGCCGCCGAGCACAACCGGATTCGTCGCTGTCGCAAGCACCGCCCGAGGGCAAGGCGACACCGGCACTCAATGCGACCGCGCGACAGCGGACCCCATGGATAACTGATAAAAGCTGAGTTTGGCCGAGCACAAATCCCGCGCCGTGCGTTTGTTGGCCGACCGCGATTCGTCGCGAAGGTGGACCGAAAGGTGGACTAACCGAAAAAGGCTAGAAAAACGTATTTACT
This sequence comes from Chromatiaceae bacterium, assembly GCA_041736365.1. GTDB lineage: Bacteria > Pseudomonadota > Gammaproteobacteria > Chromatiales > Chromatiaceae > JBGSTR01. The sequence goes on from JBGSTR010000543.1 coordinate 2,057, forward strand.
TTCAGTGTGTTGCTATTGTATTTGGCGGAGAGGGTGGGATTCGAACCCACGGAGGGTTGCCCCTCAACGGTTTTCAAGACCGCCGCTTTCGGCCGCTCAGCCACCTCTCCAGGGGGACTACACGCGGGGTCGCTGTTGCGCTTGGATCGGCGCAAATCGCCCACATGTCCGAACCGCATAGGATAACCGAACTCGTATCCGGTACCAAAACCCGCGGTTGTGCGTCTCGGTGGGTCCGGTATCCTGGTGGAACTTGTCGTAAAACGTACGGTCACAAGCCGGCGATCAAGATTTTCGAAACTTGGAGTGGACTGACTCATGGCCAACACGAACTATTCCGTTATTCAGGGTACCCAACAGGCCGTCGAGGCCAATAAGGTCCTGAAAAACACTTACATGCTGCTTGCGGCGACGCTCGCGTTCAGCGCCGTGACGGCAACGCTCTCCGTCGCGCTCGACATGCCGTCCTGGACCTACCTGGCATCGGTGATCGTTGCCATGCTGCTGGGCATCTTCGTCCTTCCGAAGAGCGCCAACTCAGCCAACGGCGTGGGCGTGATTTTCGGCATCACGGGTCTGCTCGGCTTTGGGCTGGGAGCGATCCTCAGCCAGTACCTTGCACTGCCCAACGGCCCGCAGACGGTCGCTGTAGCTTTCGGTGGCACGGCGTTGATCTTCCTGGGTCTTTCCGGCTACGCGCTGACGTCCAAGCGGGACTTCAGCTTCATGGGCGGCTTTATCTTTGCCGGCATGATGGTCGTGTTGGTCGCGATTATCGCCAACCTGTTCCTGGCGATGCCGGCGCTTTCGCTGGCGATCTCCTCGGCGATCATCCTGCTGATGAGTGCCTTCATCCTGTTCGATACCAGCCGGATCGCACGTGGTGAAGAGACCAACTACATTATGGCGACCTACAGCATCTATCTCAGCATCTTCAACATCTTCATCAGCCTGCTGCAGCTCCTGGGGATCATGGGCGACGAATAACCCGCCTCGATGGGAGCAACGAGCCCCGGCGCCCTGCCGGGGCTTTTTTTTCGGTACGAATCCGGGAGGACGCGAATGGAGCTATTTCTGAAGGTCGCGATGGCGGCCGTGCTGGTGCTGTTGCTGTTTCGGCTGTGGCCTACCTATAAGCAGTGGCAGGAAAGCGGGCGCAAGGCGGAGAAAGGCGACTGGGCGGCCGCGATCCTGCCGCTGGGCGCGGTCGTGCTGCTGGTGATCGTGCTGATTATGCTGGTTTGAGCGCGGCGGCCGAGCGGCGAGCGCCGAGAGCCGTCCCCGACGTAGACGGTAAACGCAATCAGCGCGTCCTAAGTCATCACCTCGATCCCGCCCATGTAGGGCCGCAACGCATCGGGGATCGGCACGCTGCCGTCTGCTTGCTGATAATTCTCCAGCACCGCGACCAGCGTGCGTCCGACGGCGAGCCCCGAGCCGTTGAGCGTATGCACCAGCTCGGGTTTCCCGGTCTCGGGGTTGCGCCAGCGCGCCTGTAGCCGGCGTGCCTGGAAGTCGCCGAAATTGCTGCACGAGGAGATCTCTCGATAGGCCTGCTGGCCCGGCAGCCAGACCTCCAGGTCGTAGGTCTTGCGCGACGAGAATCCTAGATCACCGGTGCACAGCGTCACCACCCGATAGGCCAGCCCGAGTCGCTGCAGGATGGCCTCGGCATGGCCGGTCAGCGCCTCCAGCGCGGCCATCGAGTCCTCCGCCCGCACCGCCTGCACCAGCTCAACCTTCTCGAACTGATGTTGGCGAATCATGCCGCGGGTGTCCTTGCCGTAGGAGCCAGCCTCGCTGCGGAAGCATGGGGTGTGAGCCACCCAGCGGCGCGGCATGTCGCCGGCCTCGACGATGACGTCGCGTACCAGGTTGGTAACCGGGACCTCGGCCGTCGGAATGAGATAGAGATCCTTATCGCCCGGCACCTTGAACAGGTCCGCCTCGAACTTGGGCAATTGACCGGTGCCGTAGAGGCTGTCGGCATTCACCAGGTAAGGCACATAGGTTTCGGTGTAGCCATGCTCGCCGGTGTGGATGTCGAGCATCAACTGGATCAGCGCCCGATGCAGCCGCGCCATCGCCCCGCTGAGCACGACGAAGCGCGCGCCCGAGAGCTTGGCCGCCGCGTCGAAGTCCATCCAGCCGCGCGCGGTGCCGAGATCGACATGATCCTTGGGGACAAAGTCGAACGCCGGCGGCGTTCCCCAGCGACGCTCTTCGCGGTTGTGCGATTCGTCGCCGCCGTCCGGCACCGTTGCGTCCGGTAGGTTCGGGAGGCCAAGCGTAATCGCGCTGAATTCAGCCTGGATGGCCGCGAGCCTCTCCTCGCCGGCCTTGAGCTCATTGCCGAGATCCGCAACCTCGGCCAGGAGCGGCGCGATGTCCGCCCCCGCGGCCTTGGATTTGCCGATGGACTTGGAGCGCGCATTGCGCTCGCTTTGCAGCTCCTGAACCCGAACCTGCAGTGCCTTGCGCTCGGCTTCGAGACCCTCGATGGTCGCGGTATCGAGCCGCAGGCCACGGCGAGCGAGTTGTGCGGCAACCCCGGCCAGGTCGTTGCGCAGCAGACGAGGATCTAACACAGCTTCTCCCCTGTTTCGACGGTGATCGGCCAGAAGACGATGTGTCCGGGCTTCACCAAGGTCTTAATGCGTTCGATGGACTGCTCGACCTTTTCCACCCGATCGTAGAACTCGACCACCAGGGGTAGATCCAGCGACAGGTCGACCAGAGAGGCGGTGTGGATCTTGCCCGAGCCGCCGAATCCCTCGATTCCGCGAATCACGGTCACCCCGCACACCTTGAGCTCGTCGTGCAGGCAGGCCAAGACGCGTTTGAGCGCGTGATCGGATTCCGAGAGATAGATCCGCACCATCATGGCTTCGACCCGGCTCATAGGCTCCTCCCCAAGACCATGCCCACCCAGCAGGCGAGCACGCAGGCCAACACACTGGCGAATACGTTTAGCAGCGCCTTTTCCATGAAGCCCTCCTCGATCAGTGTCAGCGTCTCGATCGAAAAGGTCGAAAAGGTGGTAAAGGCGCCGAGGAAGCCCACCAATACCGCGGCGCGCCACTCGGGCCCGACCGCCAGACGCTCCAGGAACAGCACCATCAACAGGCCCATCGCAAAGGAGCCGACCACGTTCACGGCCAGGGTTCCCCAAGGAAAGTCCCGCCCCAATGCGCGGTAGACACCGCCCGAGACCCAATAACGCCCGAGCGCACCAAGCGCACCGCCGCCGGCGATGGCGAAGACCTGCCACATAATCGGGACTCTGCAAAAAGACGGGTATTCTACAGGTCCGATCGGCTCTCGGGGTATACGACGGCGAGGGCGAACGCGGGTCTTGTACCGCTCAAGGTCGCGGCTCGGCGTTTTGTGGTCCGCTAATCACGGCCCTTGATCCGGCGTCCGCGTGCGCAACCGTCAATCCAGGGTAGTGCGCCGAGCGAGGTCGGTCTCGTGGTCCGGCAGTGCCTCTCTCGCGATCACGTGTTGGAGGGCTGCCTCCGCAAGCGGATCCAGCACCCCGAACTTCAGTCCGATGCCAAGCGCCGAGTGCTGGACAACGGTGGCCGGAAACCGGAGCTCGCTGGTGCCTTCCGGTCCGGCCAGGATCATCGACACCTCGACCGCACCGCTGCGCCGCGGGCGGGGATGCGTCCAAACGAACACCCCACCTAGAGCCAGATTGAGCGCCAGACCCGTCGCTCGGCCCTGGTCGGGAAAGCGCAGCTTCACCGGAATCTCTACATCAATCCGTTGATCGAGGCGGGACTCGTGCGAGCTCATCGACCAGGGCCCGCCATGCTCACTCCGCGTACCCGAAGCTGGACCCGCGCCCGCCGCGCGCGACGTAATCCGGGTCGCCCTTGGGGACGACCACCACGCCGCCCGGGGTGACCTGATAGCGGGCCGTGTCGGCAACCGGATCGAAGCCGATTTGCGTCCCCGGCGCGATCGCGTTGTGGCGATCGACGATGACCCGGCGCAGTCGTGCACCGCGACCGATGCGACTGTAGTCCATGATGATGCAGTCCTCGATCTCCGCCGCGGGCTCAACGACTACTTCGCGGCAGATGATGCTGTTCACCACCCGGGCGTTCTCCACGACGGCCGCGGACCCCAGCAGACTATTGTCGACGAAGCTACCGGTAATCCTGGACACCGGCCCCTGGTAGTGACTGGAGTAGATGGGCCACTGGGGATTGAAGGCGTCGAACCGGGGCTCCGTGCCGAGCAGCTCTTGATGTGCGCCGAAATAGGCATCGAGGGTGCCGACGTCCCGCCAGTAAGCCGGCTCCTCGTAAGGCTTGGCGCCGGGGATCTCGTTGCGGGCGAAGTCGTAGGCGAAGACGCGACGCTCGTCAAGCAGTCGCGGCAACACTTGGCCGCCGAAATCCGCTTCGCCGGGATGGCTCGCCTGGTCCACCGCATCGAGCAGCAACTGGGTGTCGAAGAGATAGTTGCCCATCGAGGCGAAGGCGTGCCGAGGGTCCGTGGGAAGTGGCTCCGCTCGCGCCGGCTTCTCGGCGAATGAACGAACGCGTCCATCGGGATGCGTCTGGATGATCCCGTAGCGCCACCCGGTTTCAATCGGCACCGGAAGTGCGGCGATGGTGACCTCCGCGTTTCGCTCGAGGTGAAATCGTACCATCTGGCGGATGTCCATTCGGTAGATGTGGTCGGCACCGAAGACCGCCACCAGATCCGGTCGGTGCAATTGAATAAAGCTCCGGCTCTGATTGACCGCATCGGCCGTCCCGGTGAACCAACTGCGGCCCTGCTGCATCTGCGGGGGCACGATGCTGACGAATTGATCCGGCAGCAGCGGCGAAATGGTCCAGGCCTTGCGGACGTGCTCGATCAGGGACTGAGCCTTGTACTGGACCAGCAGATAGATCGACCGAATCTCCGAGTTGATCAGGTTGCTCAACACGAAGTCAACGATGCGATAGCGGCCGCCGAACGGAACGGCCGGCTTGCAGCGATCCGAGGTCAGCGGGCGCAGCCGCCTACCCTCGCCGCCGGCCAATACCAGGGCCAGGATCTTGTGGCGCCGCCGCGACGTGCTCATCGCTGTTGCCTCGGATGGGGCCCTATAAGGCCAGGGCTAGCCCGCGCTTGCTCATCGACGGGGACCGGGCCATCGCCTCGGAAAGGCGCCGATCCGCCGACCCTATCCAGCTTAGCCGAAGACTCAGAGCCAAAAGGTCGACCCGTGGGCGTTTGCGGACCACGCGCGACGGAAAGAGGCGCGCGATCAGCCGGTCGAGGTGATGCGCAGTGCCCACGGCGAGGGGCGTTCGGCACGCATGTCGCAAGCGACGATCACCAACCTCAGCGGCCGCCCGGTCGACGAATCGCTGATCCGATGCATGCTGCAATGCACGGGCACGGGGTCCCCCGTAGCCAGGTGGTAAAGCCGAAACTCGCCGGCCCATTGCCCGTCGCCAATCACCGCCGGCAGCACCCCTTCGCGCCAGAACCCACGATCTTCCGCAACCAGGTATTCTTCCATGTGATTCGTACGAATTCGCTCGCCTTCCGGCAATCCCACCAGCGCATGACCGGCCCGATTCAGGTACAGGATTGTTCCGTCCGGCTCCGCCAAGGCGGTGAAGTCACTGGAATTCTCCACCACGGCGGCCAACTCCCGGACCTTCTCGTCGCTCTCGCGGCGGCTGGTGATGTCGTCCACGATGGTGATCAGATATTCGGGGGCGCCATCCGCCGTGCGCACCAGCGACGCGGTCAACCGGACCCATACCAGACTGCCGTCCTTGCGGACGCAACGTTTCTCGGTCGCAAAATCCGCGACCTCGCCGGCGATCAGTCGCCGCGTGTTGTCGGCGTCCGTCCAACCGTCCTCGGGATGGGTGACATCATGAAACCTGAGCCCGATCAGCTCGTCCCGACCATAGCCGAGGATGGCGCACAGGCGGCGGTTGATCCGCAGCCAGCCGCCGTCCAGGTCGATATGCGCGATGCCCACCGCGGCGTTCTCGAAGGTCGCTCGAAAGCGCGCCTCGCTTGCGTCCAACGCATCTCGGGTGCGGCGGGTTTCGGTGATGTCCTCACCGGTGCTCAAGATGCCCGCGAAGCGCCCGGCGGCGTCGCGCAGGATGGTGCTGCGCCAGGCCACCAAACGCTCTTGACCGCCCGCGCCGATGACGGGGTTCTCGTGGTAGCCGGACGGCCTGGGGTCCCCGTCCAGGACGGCGTCGAAAACCTTGCGCAGCTCGCGCCTATGTCGTTCGGGGATAAAGGTCTCGATCCAGTCCAGACCGACCACCGCGTCCACACCACGCCCGAGCAGCTCGCAGCCCCTGCGATTGATGCTGCGCACGTCGCCGTCGGCACCCAGCACGACGATGACCGCGCCGGAGATTGCCAATAGGTTCTCGACATGATCCTCGGCCGAGCGCGCCCTTCGCTCGGTGCGCACCAGGTCGGTGATGTCGAGGATACAGACGCACAGTCCCTCCAAGAACCCCGCGCGGATCGCCAGCGGCTCGACCGTCACGTCGAAGACCCGCTGCGCATCGCCGTTGCCCGCGGAGAGCCGACGGCGCTCTCCTTTTGCCGTGCCGAGAACCCGCCGCTGCATCGCCTCCAGCTCGGGGTTACCCTGCAGCGCCCTCGCGAGCGACCCGTCGGCGGAGTCTTCCGCCGCGAAGATATGCGTGGGCTTGAGCCGGTTGTCCGTAAGGTACACCCGAATCGGCGAGTCCTCTTCTTCATTGAGTCGCGGTGTCATGGGCTGCGGCTGCGCGTTCGCGCGTTTCTATTTTTGTGTCGAGCGCGAATCCGGAACCGGACCCTCGGGCTGGCTCGCGTCCTGAGCGGCGGCGATTGGCCGGCGATACCCGCCAACGGATGTCCAAGTTAACCAGAAATTCGGAGTGGTTGAAGTGGACGGCAGATGCCGTTGGATCGATCGAAGCGCCCTCTTCCAAGGTATGCACCCTGTGCCGGAAACCAACCTGTCGCGTACTGACCCGGCTGCGCGGCGTCGCCCTTGAGGTCGGGAGGTGGCTGCATCAAGGACGAAGCGACACCTGGCTCGAAGGGGTGACGTACGGCTGAGTTCTTGAGAAGACCAACCGCTAAGATTGTTCGGTCACTATCGCGATCGCGGCGGCAAATACGCGATCGGCGAAGACATTCACATCCAATTAGTAGTTTTCCGGATTACATGAGCAGTTGTTTTCCACTACATTGCGTCCGCGCGCATCGAAAGAAGAGGCGAACAAAATCGTACCCGAGCGCGCCCCATCCGCAGTTCAAGGACGCGCCCGCGCAATGTCGCGCGACCAGCGAAAAAAATAGATCAGGGAGACGAGGAGGAAGTTGCATGGCACCGGCACTGAGTCTCGACGTCGTTCGCAAATCCGTTGGCGTGAATATCGAGCGGGCCCATCGCGATGCCGCCCGTTATGCAATGGATGGCCGGTACGAGATTCGCGGTGAGCTGGTTGCAAAGACCCTGCTCATCGTGGATGAAAAGGGGTATGCCGTGGCCGTCATCCCGCGCAACCACCGGATCGATCTCCCGTCGCTCAACAAGGAATTTCGGCGCAGCTTCCGGGTGGCCACCGCGGAAGAGGCGGTTCAGTTGTTTCCCGGTTTACCGCCGCGGGCCCTGCCGCCAATCGGTTCCGATTCGCGCATCGAGACCTTCCTCGATCAATCGCTGATCGGACTCGACGACGTCTATTTCGAGACCCAAACCAGGGGGCGCTTGATGCGCGTCGCTGCCGAGTCCCTCTGTGGCCTCTTTCACGGGGTATGGTGCGGGCGGATCAGTCGCGCCGGGAGCTAGTGCGAGTGATGGGCACGGCCTAATCGGCCTTTGCTCATCCTACGGTTCTGCGGTTCCAAGAATGGCTCATCATTATCGACGGTTCTCGGCCGCCGGGATTGGAGCGGCGAGCGCGAGCCGACTCAAGCCAGAAACGGCTGTATCCAGCATCCCCCCTCAGCCCTCGATCAGCTCCAGCCTTTTGCGCAAGGCTGGGGCGTTTCTCCAGAATTTTCGAAGATCGGTTCCGGTAAGCTCGAAGGTTTGGCCGTCAACCGCCAGCGAGAGCCGGCCGATACCCTTGCTGGTAAGGCCTTGGCTCAAGCGGGACGCCAACTCCTCGAAACGGTCGAGTTCCCGAGACCACTGCCGCGCATCGCCCTCCTCCAGGCTCTGAGCGAGCTCGTCCCAGTAAACCAAGGTTCTTTCAGGACGCTGCAGATCCAAGAGCGAATTCGCCTCATCAAGCGGCAATCTGCGACTGCCGGCGGCCCGCGCCAAACCAACCGCGAGCGGATGGTCCGCGATCACCAGCCCCGGCCCGCCGCTTAAGCGAGGCAAGGTCCCGCCGCCCCACGGCCACACACCGCTGATCGCCGGGCGGCCCTCGCGCTCGCGCGCCTCGTTGACCGGATGGCCGTAAAAGAGCATTTGCGCCTCGTTGATCCATGCGATCCAGCGCCGAGCATCCGCGCCCACCGGCAGATATCGATCCATCGCACGCCGATTGACCGCGTGAACCGAACGCGTCGTCAGCAACGGCGCCGCCGGGACGTGCAGATACCAACGTCCCGGACGAGGCGCGTGCAGCACCAATGCGTCTTCATGGAAGTGACGATTGAACGCCTGAACCAGGGCATCCGCCTCGTCGCGGCTTAACTGGAGCGACGGGCCGGCGAACAACAGCAGCTGATCCCGGTCCGGACGCAGGTGAATCGGATCGGCGTGTAGCCAGTATCCTTCCGGCGGCTGGCGCGGATCGTCGGCCCACAGGGACAGGGCGGCGCTCGGCACCGTCGCATCGGCGGGAAGCGAGATACCGAAGGCCGCCATGAGCAATGCGTCCGGATCCGAGCTGGTCGCAGGGGCGCATCCCGCGCGGGCGAGCAAGCGGTCGAGCGTCGGGGTAGCGGGAAGGCTGTCGCGGGTCGCCGCAACGGGACCGAAGAGCCCCGGGGCGATCACCTGAACGGCGGGAAGATTGGCCATGGCAGCCTCCTCCGCGAGCGCCGCGATCGGCGACCCGGCTGATGTCGATCGGCGAGCGACCGGCGTTTGCGGCAGCGAGCCAACCCGCTCGGTTGGTCGCCGCGGCCACGGGATCAGCCGGCGAGAGTCTCCATACGTAGCCGAACCACGCTCCCGAGCACCGAATGCAAGGCCTCGATACGGGCGATTGCCTGATTCATCTGGCCCTCGCGCACCCGGTGGGTCAGCATCACCAAGGGCACGTGGGTTTCGCCCTCGCCCGGCTCCTTCTGCTGGATGGCCTCGATGCTGATGCCCTCCTCGCCGAGTATGCTGGCGATCCGCGCCATTACCCCGGGCTGATCCAGGGCCGACAAGCGCAGATAGTAGGCGGTTTCGATCTGGTCCATCGTCAACACCGGCAGGTCCGAGAGCTCATCCGGCTGAAATGCCAGGTGCGGGACCCGATTGCTCGGGTCGGTCGTGAGCGCCCGCACCACGTCGACCACATCGGCCACCACCGCGGATGCAGTGGGCAGGGAGCCCGCCCCGGCGCCGTAGTAGAGCGTCGGACCGACCGCGTCACCCTTCACCAGCACGGCGTTCATCACGCCCTCGACGTTGGCGATCAGCCGGCGCCGCGGGATCAGCGTCGGGTGCACGCGCAGCTCGATCCCGCTGGCTCCGCGGCGGGCGATGCCGAGATGCTTGATGCGATAGCCGAGCGCGCCCGCATAGGCCACATCCTGGGCCTCGATGGTGGAGATACCCTCGGTAAAGCACTTCTCGAACTGCAGCGGGATGCCGAAGGCGAGCGAGCCGAGGATGGTGAGCTTGTGGGCGGCGTCGATCCCTTCCACGTCGAAGGTCGGATCCGCCTCCGCGTAGCCCAGCGCTTGGGCCTCCGCGAGCACGTCCGCGAAATCGCGACCCTTGTCGCGCATCTCGGTCAGGATGAAGTTGCCGGTTCCGTTGATGATGCCGGCGACCCACTCGATGTGGTTGGCCGCCAAGCCCTCGCGCAGGGACTTAATGATGGGAATCCCGCCCGCCACCGCAGCCTCGAAGCCGACCATGACGCCGCGCTCGCGCGCCGCGGCAAAGATTTCGTTGCCGTGTCGCGCAATCAGGGCCTTGTTGGCCGTGACCACGTGCTTGCCGTTCTCGATCGCCTTCAGGACCAGCTCAAGCGCCGGTGAATAGCCGCCGATCAGCTCGATGACGATCTGGATTTGCGGGTCGTCCACCACCGCGAAGGCGTCGTCGCCGATGCGTCCGATTTGCTCGATGCCTTGAATGCTGTCCGCCTGATAGGCACGGGCCGCCGCATGGGCGATCTCGATGCCGCGCCCGGCGCGACGCGCGATCTCGCGGGCGTTGCGCGACAATACGGTCACCGTCCCCCCGCCGACGGTTCCCAGGCCCAGCAGACCGATCTTTACCGGTTCCATCAAACTCTCCTCAATGCGTCGCCCGCCCGCGGGATGCGCTCACGCGCCCGAGCGCAGCTCGCGCCGAAACATTTCTTTTATGCCCCGCACCGCTTGGCGCGTGCGGTGCTCGTTCTCGATCAGTCCGAAGCGTACGTGGGTGTCGCCGTATTCGCCGAAGCCGATGCCCGGCGACACCGCCACCTTGGCCTCGGCCAACAGACGCTTGGAGAATTCGAGCGAGACGCTTTCGGCCCCCTGGGCGCGAATGCGCTCCTGGAAGGCCTCCGGGATCGGCGCCCAGACGAACATGGTCGCCTTGGGCGGCTCCACGTTCCAGCCCGCCTCCTGTAGGCCCTTGCACAGCACGTCGCGCCGGCTCTGATACATGTCGCTGATCTCGCGCACGCAATCCTGCGGACCCTCGAGCGCCGCGATCGCCGCCACTTGAATCGGGGTGAAGGTCCCGTAGTCCAGGTACGATTTGATCCGCGCCAGCGCGGCGACCAACGTCCTGTTTCCGCTCATGAAACCGATACGCCAGCCGGGCATATTGTAGCTCTTGGACATGGAGAAGAACTCGACGGCGATCTCCTTCGCGCCCGGCACCTGCAGTATCGACGGCGCCTTGTAGCCGTCGAAAACGATGTCGGCGTACGCGATGTCGTGCACCACCCAGATCCCGTGCTCCATGGCGATGTCGATCACCTTCTGGAAGAACTCCAGATCGACGCACTGGGTGGTCGGATTGCCGGGGAAGTTCAGCACCAGCATCTTCGGCTTGGGCCAGGAATCCTGGATGGCGCGGCGAAGCTCCTCGAAAAAATCCACGTCCGGCGTCATGCGCACATGTCGCACGTCCGCGCCGGCGATGATGAATCCGTAGGGGTGGATCGGATACGCCGGATTCGGCACCAGCACCGTGTCGCCGGCACCCAGGGTGGCGAGCGCGAGGTGGGCGAGCCCCTCCTTGGAACCGATCGAGACGATCGCCTCGGTGTCCGGATCGAGATGGACGTCGAAGCGATCCCGATACCAGTTGCAGATCGCCCGGCGCAGCCGGGGGATCCCGCGCGAGACCGAATAGCGGTGCGTATCCTTGCGCAGCGCCGCCTCAACCAGCTTGTCGACGATGTGCTGGGGCGTCGGTTGATCCGGGTTTCCCATCCCGAAATCGATAATGTCCTCTCCGCGTGCCCGCGCTTCCGCCTTCAACTCGTTGACAATGTTGAATACATACGGCGGAAGCCGCTTGATGCGGCGAAAATCTGCGTCGGGGGCGACCACGGATACCTCTCGGCGGTGCGACTTGGCAAAAACTGAAGAGTCTACAGTCGGGCGCGGCGCCGGACAATCGGACGCGCGTGCATCGGCTGCCGCCGTGTTGCCCACCCCCCCGGCGGTGCAGTCGGATCACATGCGCCGCACCGCGGAAGCCGCGGGCGACTCGTCATCGGCGAGCACCAGCACCGCATCACCGACGCGAATCGCACCCGCACCCACCACTCTCGCGATGATCCCGCCGTGACCGCGCATCAGGTTGTAACCGCCGGGGCCAAGCGCCTCTTCCATCCGCGAGCAAGGGTGGCAGGCCCCGGTGCCCTCAAGCGTCGCCGTCCCAAGCTTGAATCGCCGACCCTTGAGCGCCAGTAGATTGATGCCGGACACCACCAGGTTTCGGCGCAGCACACCCGGGTCCAGCGCAACGTCTCCGAGCAGGGATCGGATCAGCGGCAGATGCTCTGCCTGGATCAAGGTCACCGCGCGATTGCCGGAGCGACCGCTGTAGTGGTCCCCTGCGAGCCCCTTACCGAGGAGCGCCTCCACGCCCTGCACCGCCTGCAGGGGCTCCCGGCGCGCGGGGCGCACGCCAATCCAATCGACCCGCCCTTCGCGCGGGAACTTGGTCATCAGCGAAGCGACAGAGACCATAAACCCCTCTCAAACCGCGGCGGCGAGCGCCGAATTGGTTGTTAACATTGCGCAAGCTCGGCCCCGTTCAACCCCGATCGACGCACGAACCCTCATGACCCTTCTCAGCCGAAATCGATGGAAACCGACCGCGCGCTTGGCTCTGCTCTTGATCGCGGTGGCCTTGCTCGGCGGATGCAGCCGCATCCAAGTCGCATACAACTCCGCCGAGCCGCTGCTCAAGCTCTACGCAAATGACTATCTCGAATTGGAGCCGGACCAAATCGAGCGTTGGACGCCCCGGCTCAAGGCCTCGCTGGCCACTCACCGGGCGCAGGAGCTGCCCTACCTCGCCGCATTCTTCGATGCGACCCTCAAGGCCAGCCGCTCCGGGTTCAACGAGCGCAATACCGCCTGTCTGCTCACCAACTTCAAGGATCTATATCAGCGCCAGGGCAGACTGGTCGTGCGTCTGGCCGCACCTCTGCTTGCCGATTTAACTCCTCAACAAATTAAAGCCTTGGACACTCGATTTAAACTGGAATATGAGGACGACAAGATCGATCCGGAGACCCGGGATTTCGCGGCCGAACGACGCAAACGCGCCGATCGATATGTCGATTCGATCGAGGACTGGACCGGGCGGCTGAGCGGATCCCAGCGCAACCTGGTGGCCGAGGTGACCGCGCGTATGCCAGACACCCGGGTAGCCATGCTGGAGTACCGCACCCGCAAGCGCGCGAAGCTGATCACACTACTCCGCAACGGTGCCGAAGAGCCGCAGCTGGTGACGTTCCTCCAGGCCTGGCTGGTAGACTTCGCCGATCTGCCACCGGCGATGGATCGGGCCGGAGACGAGCTCGGCACGCGCATCGGCGAGCTGCTGATTCGCCTGGTACCGAGCCTGGACGAGCGTCAGCGAAGAGAGCTCGACAAGCGTCTCCAGCGGATGCGCGACGACCTGATGGACCTGCAAAAAGATCCGCGAATGCCCCCCCTGCAATGCTGATCGAGGCGCAACACGATGTGGGACAAACGCTACGCGGGTGACGACTATGTATACGGCACGGCGCCGAACGTCTTTCTGGCGAGCGTAGCCGAGCGGCTACCGCGCGGACCGGTGCTGTGTCTGGGCGAAGGCGAAGGCCGCAACTCGGTGTTCCTGGCCACCCGGGGTTTCGAGGTGACGGCGCTCGACTCATCCGCGGTCGGTCTGGAAAAGGCGCAGCGTCTGGCCCGTGCGCACGAAGTGGAGATCACCACCGTGCATGCCGATCTGGCGGATTTCGCCATCAAGCCCGGCCGCTGGGCCACAATCGTCTCGATCTTCTGTCATGTCCCGGCGGGGCTGCGCGCGGCGATCCATCGGGACGTCGTGTCCGCCCTGCCGATCGGCGGCGCCTTCGTATTGGAGGCCTATCGACCGGCGCAGCTGGACTACGGCACCGGCGGTCCGCCGACCGCGGAGTTGATGATGGACTTAGCGACCTTGCTGCCGGAGCTCGACGGACTGGCGTTCGCGCACGCACTCGAGACCGAGCGCGAGGTCATCGAGGGCAGTCTGCACACCGGACTCGGCGCCGTGGTTCAGCTCGTCGGCTACAAGCGGACAGCCGATTAGGCAAACCGCGATCGCTTGCTTCTCCTGCGCGGCAATCGATGTCGCGTCATCTCGGCGGGTGCGGACCGCGATATCCGCGTGGATCCATTCGCAAGAGACTTGCAGCGACCAGCTTAGAACAGATCGTCCATCACTCGCGGGGCGGAGCGTGCCGCCGGCGCTGCCGAGGATTTCTTCTTGGTCGGGGTCGGAGCTCCTACGTATTTGACAGGCTCCGGGCCCATCAGCATCAGTCGGTATTCCTCGCGAACGGTCTCCGCGATTCCCGACTTGGATCGCGTCTCGGTACCGCGACTCGGGTCGATCTGGATGGTGACCATTCCGGGCGGCACGTCGAGCTTTGCGATCGGCTTATCCTTGAGCGCCTCCTTCATGAAGTCGGTCCACAGGCTTAAGCCGGCTCGCCCCCCCTCCTCGCCGCGGCCGAGCTTGGAGAAATCGTCGAACCCCATCCAGGCGACGGTCACGTAGTCCGCCTGGTAGCCGCAGAACCAGGAGTCTCGGACGTCGTTGGTCGTTCCGGTCTTGCCGACGATGTCGGGTCGGTTCAGTCGCTTGGCGCGAGTACCGGTGCCGCGCTCGACCACCTCGCGCAACAACGAGGTCATCTGGTAGGCAATCCGCGGATCGATCACCAGCTCGGCTCGGTTCTCGCCTTGGGCGCCTTGGGTCCTCGCCGGCTGGGCGCCCTGGTAGCGGAACCAGCAATCCGAGCACGCCGACGGCTGATTGGCCTCGTAGACGACGTCGCCATTGCCGTTCTCGATGCGCTCGATGAAGTACGGCATTACGTGATAGCCGCCGTTGGCAAAGACCGCAAAGCCCTCCGCCATCTTCATTGGCGACACCTCACCGGTACCGAGCGCCATCGACAGGCCGAGCGGCATGGCCTCGGTCTCGAATCCGAACTTGCGCAGATAATTCTGCGCATCCTCGATCCCGACGCTCTGCAGCAGATTGATCGACGCCAGATTGCGCGACAGGGCCAGCGCCTTGCGCATGCGGATCGGACCCAGCTCCTTGTGATCGGAATTCTTCGGCGTCCATTTCTCTCCGCCGCCGAGCTTGAGCGTGACCGCCTTGTCGTTGAGCAGGCTCGCGGGGGTCCAGCCCTCGTTCAAGGCAGCCGCGTAGACGAAGGGCTTGAAGCTGGAGCCCGGCTGACGGCGCATATCCACCGCCCGGTTGAACTTACTGTCGTCGAAGGCGTAACCGCCGACCAACGCCAGCACGGCGCCGTCGCGAGGGGCAATGGATACCAGTGCACCGGAAACCGCCGGCAGCGAGCTAAGCTCCCAATTTCCCTTGTCCGTTCGGCGCAAGCGAATCAGATCGCCAGACGCCACGACGTCGGAGACACGACGCGGCGGCGGGCCACGCCAATCGGCATTGCGGAACTCGCGCGCCCAGCTCACCTGGCTCAGTCCCAGCTTGACGCTTTCACCGTTGCCCAGATAAACGTCCGCCTCGCCTGAGGAAGCCGCCGTGACCAGAGCCGGCTCCAATTCCGGGACCCGGGTAACGGCCTCCAGATAGGCGTCCATGTCCGCCTCGCTCGCCCCCGCCAGATCGATCTTTGCCTCGGGCCCACGGTAGCCGTGTCGCCGTTCGTACTGCCGCAGCGCCTTGCGCACCGATTCCTGAGCCGCCTGCTGTAACCAGCCCTGGATGGTGGTTGTGACCCGGTAGCCCTGCTGGGCGGCCTCCTCGCCGTAGAACTTGATGATCTCGCGTCGTGCCATCTCCGCCACGTAACCGGCCTCCATCGAGACCTGGCGGCCGTGCAGACGTGCGTCATCCGGGGTGTGCACGGCTACCTGATACTCGGACTCGCCAAGGTAGCCCAGCTCGCGCATCCGCCCGAGGATGTAGTCGCGGCGCTCGCGCGCGCGCGCCGCGTTGGAGACCGGGTTGTTGGTCGATGGAGCCTTCGGGATCCCGGCGAGCATCGCCATCTCGGCCGGCGTCAGCTCGTTGAGCGGCTTGTCGTAGTAGAGCGCGGCGGCGGCGGAGATGCCGTAGGCGCGATGTCCGAAAAAGATCTTGTTCAGGTACAGCTCGAGGATCTCTTCCTTGCTCAACGTGCTTTCGACGTGCAGCGCGAGCAGGATTTCAGCCAGCTTGCGCTGGAAGGTCTTCTCGGGGGACAGGAAGAAGTTCCGGGTCACCTGCATGGTGATGGTGCTGCCACCCTGCGCCTTGCTGCCGGTGGAGGCGAAGCTCATCAGCGCCCGGCCCATGCCCATGGCGTCGATCCCGCCATGCTCGAAAAAGCGGTTGTCCTCAGTCGCGAGAAACGCATTGATGAGCAGGCGCGGGACCTCGTCGTAGGCCACCGGCCGGCGCCGTTGGATTCCGAACTCCGCGATCAGTGCCCCGTCGGAGGTGAACACCTGCATGGGCTCTTGGAGTTGGACGTCGCGCAGACTCGCCTCGACATCGGGCAGCTCCGGAAGCGTTACGTTGACGAACACCGCGGCACCCAACAGGCCGAGCATCGAGAGCTGCAGCGGAACCCCGAGTCCGGTGCCCAGCAGGTGTTCACCTCCGACGGGGCACTGATCGCGGAGTTCGGAATCCAACGGCGCCGGCCGGTGGCCTACGACGAGGTCCCGCGCCTGCTCATCAATGCGTTAG
>JBGSTR010000550.1:0-27400 GCA_041736365.1 Chromatiaceae bacterium
TCCGTCACCGGCGCCGGTCCCGGCCGCACCGACTCCGGCGCCGACCGGGGCATCTCAGGCCGAACAGGGCTCCGCGGCAGAGACGGCGAAGAACGACGGCTGAAACGAGGGCTGGATCTGCCCGCGATGGTGCCGCGGCGATGATGGTTGTCGCCGAATCCGTGCGGACGCTGATCCACTCCGGGAAGGCATCTGAATCAGTGCCTTGTGGAAAACGCCGATCGATTGCTTTCTGCCCTAAGCGCTTGAAGATGGAGCGGTCCGAGAGTCGCGCCTCTTAGAGCGCGAGCCGATCAAATGCCGAGAAGGCATCTGGTCGGCGTCTCTATCGCGAGTGCCCTCCTCCCGTCGCCCGAAGCTCCGGGCAGTCTCCTTTCCTGGCCCGCGGGAAGCGCAGCACCATGCGGGTGTGCTCTCCGTAGACGGTGTGACAGTCGATCTCGCCGCCGAGATCGCGGATGACGCGGTCGCAGAAGGGCAACCCCATACCGGCGCCGCGGCCGGGGCCCTTAATGCTGAAGAACTCGTCGAAGATTCTTGGCAGAACATCGGGGGCGATGCCGGTGCCGGTATCGAGCACGTCGAGCCGGTTCCAGCCCGCGCCGGGCTCCATCGTGATCCTTATCCGGCCCCGCGCGGCCGCTTGTACCGCGAAGAGTGCGTTCCGGAGCAGATTGTAGAGCACGTGGGTCAGCAGTGTCGGCGAGCCACAAACCTGAAAATCGGTGCCGGCGCAGTCGATCAGGGCACGCTCGCCCGCCGCGAACGGATAGGTCCGAAGCACGTCTTCGATGATCTCAGCCATCGACACCATCCGGCGATCCGTCGCTTGCGCCGGGTCCGCGCTCAAATTCGAGAGCAACAGGCTGGTTAGCGTACGCGCTCGATTCGCGGACTCGCGGATTGCCGCCGGCGCGGCCTCCAACGCCTCGAGCGTAGGAGCGGGAATGCGGTCTCGGGTTGCGCTCGTCTCCAATTGCTTGCGATAGACGCGGATCAGCACGGGGAGATGTTTCTCGAACCCGCTTGCCGCCGACGCGATCGTGGCAATCGGCGTGGCCAGCTCATGGGCAACGTTGGCGGCCAGCGCGCCGATCGTTTGGCGGCGCGCCTCCAGCAGCTCCTGTTGTGCGAGCTTCTGCCGGTGAAGTTGGAGCATTGCTTCAAGCTCCGACTTCAGTTGAACGATATTCCAAGGCTTGAGGATGTAGCGAAAGATTTCTCCCTGATTGACGGCCGCAACGGCGTCGGCAAGATCCGCATGATCCGTGGTCAACAGCCGCACAATCGTGGGGAAGCGCTTTTTCACGCGGTTCAGTAGCTGAACCCCGGTCGCTACCGGCATACGTTGCGCGGCCATCAGGACGCCGATTTGCCCGTGAGCGCGGTAGAGGATCTGCTCGGCCTCGGCGACGCTGCTCGCGGTAATTACGGCGAGACTTCGACCGAAAGCCAATTGGAAATACTTGACGCTCTTCGGATCATCGTCGACATAGAGGATCGCCGACTCGCCCGGCTCAAATGCTCCCATTGGATTGCGCTCCACGGAGAGACCCTGGCGGGTCGATGGCTTGTAGCTCGTCGCTGCTCGCCCGGTGAATTTTTCTGGTTCCATACCCTGCCGTTGCCTGAGACACTTACGATCGATCGATCGGCGATCGCGCCTATTTCCTACGCTCCGCACTCAGTCGTGTCGCCCAAGTCAAACCCGGATCAACCCGTGAGGTCAATAAGCCCGCCGCCAATTGGCGTTTCGAATTCACCGCAACAGCCTGCCGCGCGCCCCACGGTCCGCGCCGCGGCTTCCGAGAAGGGAACACATGCCCCCGATCCTCGCATCCGAATTTCCCCTCGACCCGGGTCTCTGCCATCTGAATCACGCTGCAGTCGCACCCTGGCCGAAACGCACGGTCGATACCGTGACCCGCTTCGCAACCGAGAACGCCGAACGAGGCTCCGAGCATTACCCGCGCTGGCTAGCGGTCGAGCAACGCCTGCGGGAGAGGCTGGCCCGGCTGATCCGCGCCGCCGATGCCGGCGATATCGCGCTCGCCAAGAGCACTTCCGAAGCCCTGTCGATCATCGCCCACGGGATCCGATGGCAGGCGGGCGACAACATCGTCGGTATCGCCCAGGAGTTTCCCTCCAACCGAATCGTGTGGGAGTCGCTCCAGCGGCACGACGTGGCGTGGCGCCCGCTGGATCTGGACGGGTGCGACGATCCGGAGGCGCGGCTGTTTGCACTCTGCGACAGCCGAACGCGGATGATCGCCGTGAGCTGGATCCAGTACGCCCGCGGACTGCGGCTTGATCTAGCGCGCATCGGCTCGTT
Source organism: Chromatiaceae bacterium (assembly GCA_041736365.1). Taxonomy (GTDB): domain Bacteria; phylum Pseudomonadota; class Gammaproteobacteria; order Chromatiales; family Chromatiaceae; genus JBGSTR01. Next base: position 2,333 of record JBGSTR010000550.1, read on the forward strand.
CTGCCGCGAGCAAGGCATCTTGTTCTGCGTCGATGGAATCCAGGGGCTGGGCGCCCTCCCCTTCGATGTCGATGCAATGCAGGTCGATTTCGTTGTCGCCGATGGGCACAAATGGATGCTGGGTCCGGAGGGCATGGCCCTGTTGTATGTGCGACCCACCCTGCGAGAGGATCTGGAGCTTTACCAGTTCGGCTGGCATATGGTCGAACAGCCCGGGGACTTCGAGCAGCGGCACTGGTCACCGGCCAAGGACGCGCGGCGCTTCGAGTGCGGGAGTCCCAATCTCCTCGGCGTGCATGCACTGGAGGCGAGCTTGTCGCTGATCGAGGAGATTGGAATCGAGGCGATCTCGGCCGGCTTGCGCCAGCGTACCGACTACTTGATCGATCGAATCGATCGCGCCGGTTTTACCCTGCTAACGCCGCGGGCCCCGAAGCGGCGAGCCGGTATCGTCACCTTCGGCGTTCCGGGCGCCGCGCCCGAGGACCTTTACCGCGGCTTGATGGCGCGTCGGGTGCTTTGCGCCCAGCGCGGTGGCGGCGTCCGTTTCTCCCCGCACTTCTATACCCCGTTGGAGAAGATCGACCGCGCAATCGAGATCGTCGCGGAGGTGGCGGCAGGAGCGCGGACCTGAGCCCGCGACCCCCCCGCGGCCGGCACCGCACGGCGACGGATTGCCGGAAAGGGGCGAAGGGGCTGATTGATGTCCCGGGTTGTGAGAAGATTCAACGCCCTGCGGCCCGAGCGGCCGCGGTTCGAGCAACTTGGGGCGAGGTCACGATGAAACACGGCGATCACGAGTGGATTCGCAGTCCGCGCACCGGCAACCCGGTACGGCACAATCAAGCACCGACATGATCGATCCGCAGGCCCCCGAGACTGGTCCGCTCGAGGATTGGCACTTGGCGATCCGCGTGGTTGCCATGCCCGCCGACACCAACGCCTACGGCGACATTTTCGGCGGCTGGTTGATGTCCCAGGCGGACGTCGCGGGCAGCACCATCGCAATCCAGGTCGCGCAAGGCCGGGTGGCAACGGTGGCGGTAAAGGAGTTCCGTTTTGTCGCCCGCGTGCTGGTCGGCGACCTGGTCGAGATTTACGCGCGCTTGGCACGCGTCGGTACGTCGTCGATCAGCACCGAGGTCGAGGCCTGGGCGCAGGGAGAGCCGGATCCGAAGAGCCGGCGCAAGGTGGCCAGCGCAATGCTGACCTATGTAGCCGTGGACACCACCGGGCGGCCGCGGCGTATCGACCAGCCTCAGCGTTTGCTGGCGTGACGTTGCCCGTCGGTACCTACAATCGCCAGCGGATGTCCCATCCGGGAAACGCGATCATTCGCATCTCCTCGGGTTCGCCGGTTGCAGGCCGCGCATTGCGCGCGTAGAACAACGAAAACCCCGTGGTCCGGGCTACAACTATCAACAAACCGGGGACCGATTGCCGACGGCTGGATCCCCACGGGAGGTAACTCAAGCAATGTTCGAAGCAACCAAGGTCGGGCGCTCGGTCAGCAAGGAAGATTTCAAAGAGCAGCAGGAGGAGCTGCGAACCCATCTGCTCATGGTCCAACGAGAGCTGGCGCTGACCGATATCCCGGTGGTCGTGCTGATCGCCGGGGTTGCCGCCGCCGGCAAGGGGGAGGTGGTCAACCGCCTCAACGAGTGGCTCGACACCCGCGGTCTACAGAACTTCGCCTACTGGGACGAGACCGACGAGGAGCGCTCCCGGCCCCGTTATTGGCGCTTCTGGCGCTCCATGCCGCCGCGCGGGGAGATCGCGATTCTCTTCGGCGGCTGGTACCTGACGCCGATCGAGCACCGCTACCAAGAGCTGTGCACCGATGCCGAGCTGGACGCGGAGCTCAATCGCATCGTCGAGTTCGAGCGCATGCTGATCCAGGACGGCGCCCTGGTCGTAAAGTTCTGGTTCCACATGTCGGAGAGCGCGCAGAAGTCGCGCCTTAAGGAGCTATCCCGCGACGATCGCAGCCGCTGGAAAATGGTACCTTCGAAGTCGAAGTTTTCCGAGCAATATCAGGCGTATGAACGCGTCGCGGAGCGCATCGTCCTGCACACCGATCGCGGCATCGCGCCCTGGTATCTGGTGGAGGCGGAGGACCGACGCTATCGCGACCTGACCGTTGGCAAGACCCTGTTGCACGCGATTCGCACGCGCCTCAGCGAGCCCCCGCCGGAGGAGCACAACACCGCCGCCGCCAGCCCCGAGCTGCCGAGCAGCGCCAGCGCGCAGATCACCTTGCTGGACCAGCTCGACATGTCGCTGGCCCTGCCTCGGGACGAGTACAAACACGAGATCAAGGCCCTTCAGACCGAGATCAACGAGCTCGCCTGGAATGCCTACAATCAAAACCGCTCGATGGTCCTGATGTTCGAGGGCGTGGACGCCGGCGGCAAGGGCGGTGCAATCCGTCGCATCACCAGCTCCATCGACGCACGGCTGTTCCGCTCGATCCCGGTCGCGGCGCCCACCGACGAAGAAAAGGCGCATCACTACCTGTGGCGATTCTGGCGTCAGATCCCGCGCGCCGGCTACATCACCATCTACGACCGCTCCTGGTACGGCCGCGTGCTGGTGGAACGGGTCGAGGGTTTCGCGAGCGATCCCGAGTGGCGTCGGGCGTATTCGGAGATCAACCGCTTCGAGGAGCAACTGGTCGACAGCGGCGTGATCCTGCTCAAGTTTTGGCTGCACATTACCCAGGAGGAGCAGCTCGCGCGCTTCAAGGCCAGGGAGGACATACCTTACAAACGCTACAAGATCACGGAGGACGATTGGCGCAACCGGGAGAAATGGCCACTCTACAAGTCCGCCGTGAATGAGATGGTGGTGCGTACCAGCACCAAGCATGCGCCATGGACGCTGGTCGAGGGTAACGACAAGCCCTATGCGCGAGTCAAAGTGCTGCGCACCATCTGCGAATCGGTTACCGAGGCACTGAAGAAGCCGCGGGGGTCCAGCGGCGGCTACTTACCTTGCGGCGAGAAATCATCCGAGGATGAGCGGGCAACGCCGCAAGACAATTCCACGAAGGTGTCGGAAAACGTGGGCAAGAAGGCCGAAAATCTCAGCAAGAAAGAGGAGAAGGCTAAGGAGAAGGCGAACGCAAACGCAAACGCTTGAACCTCGTCCGATCGAGCGTAGTGGACTCAGCGACCAATGGATTTGGCTTTGCTTGCGCGGTGATGATCTCCTTTTGACGGCCTTAGGGAGACGCTGAAATGCCGTCCCGGCATTTAACCAGCTCGCGATCCGAGAGGCGCGACTCTCAGATCGCTTCATTTTCAAGCACTTAATGTGCTCGAAAATGCCGGGCCATTGGCCCGGACGGGAAACGCTCTAAATCAGCGTTTCTTTAGGAGGACGCAGCCCGAGGTTATTGCGGTGGGTGGTCCGACAATTCCATTGAATTTCGCACTCCAGTGCGCGGATAATCGCCGCGGCAAGTGTGGTCTTGCCGCAACAATAGCGAGTAGACAATATGGAAACGCTGATTCCACTGATCGTACAGGCGGTATCGGGCATGTTTGGTGGCGGGATCGTCGGGAGTCTGGTGAAGGCGGCCGGCATGGCGCTCTTGCCGAAGCTCATTTCAGGTGCATTGGGTGGGCTCGCGGGTGGCTCGATTCTCGGTAGTCTGCTCGGCGGCGGCGTCGACCCGGCCACCGCTACCGCGGCGGCGGGCAGCGGCTTCGACTGGGGCTCGTTGCTGACGCAAGCCGTTGGCGGACTCGGGGGCGGCGGCATCCTAACCGGGATCGTCGGTGCCGTGATGAGTGCCATCAAAAAGTGAGCTACTCGCCGCGCGGAATGCGGCCGTCGGGATCTTAAGGTCGAGTCAAACGGTCGAAAAGACCAGCCTATACGCGCTGGCCTCACCCTCCCCCGCTGACGAATCCAAGGGCGACGCAGTAGAATTGGCGGTTGTCCGCGCCGGCTGTTCGGCGGCGCGGTACGTTTTCATGGGGTCTGTGTAATGCTCGACGCATATCGACTCGAAAAGCATCGATTAATCGAGATCGATCCGGAAGCGCTTCCCGGGGCCCTCCCGGATGCCATTTGGATCCAGCTTGCGGACCCTACCTCGGAGGAGCTCGCGCTCGTCCAAGCGCTCTATCACTTTCCGCTTCCCGCGCTTGATGAGATCGAGGAGCTGGAGGCGAGTGCCCACCACGTGGTGCATGAAGAGGCCATCCAGTTCAATACCCTGTTCCTGCATACGCTGGAAGGCTATCCACAGAACACCAACGTTTGCATCATCATCTGCGAGAAGCGGATCGTTAGCCTCAGCCCTCGGGAGCTGCCCGCCATGCGCCTGCTGCGCATGCGCAGCGCCCACGACCCGACCTTGATCGACGATCCGGAGTCGATTGCGCTCAATCTCCTCGAGATCAAGGTCGACGGCTTGGCGGATGAGCTTGAGGACGCGACCCGGCAGCTGGAGCTGCTCAGCACCCGGGTGCTGCGCCGGGTCGAGGTCGACTTTGAAGAATCGTTGGACGTGCTCGCCGTGCAGGAGGACCTCAACGGCAAGGTGCGCGTGGCCCTAATGGACACCCAACGCGACTTGACCTTCCTGCAGCGCCGCGGGCGTTTCGATACCGAGCAGCTGGAGTGGGTTCAGGAGCTATTGCGCGATGTGGATACCCTTCTGCCGCACAATACCTTTCTGACGGAAAAGGTGAACTTCCTGCTGAATTCGGCAATGGGCTTCATCAATCTCGAGCAGAACAAGATCATCAAGACCTTCTCGATCGCCGCGGTGGTATTCCTGCCGCCTACGCTCGTTGCCAGCATCTACGGTATGAACTTCGACCTGATGCCCGAGCTGCATTCGGCGTGGGGCTACCCGCTGGCGCTCGTGGCAATGGTCGCCTCGGCGATCGCCCCCTACCTCTATTTCAAGCGGAAGGGCTGGTTGTAGCACGGCGCACGGCGGCCCCGAGTGCCGTCTTGCGCCGCCGTGCGTCTCGGCGCCCAAGCAGCTGCCCCGCAGGGTTTCACTCGTCCTTCCATCCCTGCTTGGAGGCCTTGCGCCCCCATACCCAGACGTAGTTGACCCCACTGACGACCACGGTGCCGAGGCACGCCCAGATCAGGATCGGAATCAGGGGGTCTGGAAGCGCGACCAGCCCCGCGTCCGTAATCACAAGCACGACCAGCAGTATCTGGAGGACCGTGTTGAGCTTGCTCACCCAAGTCGGCGCAGCATCGACCTCCTCGACCCGGAAGTTGTAGAGCAATGCGCCGCTGACGATGACCAGATCACGGAATACGGAGGCCAGCACCAGCCACAACGGGATCAACCCCATGGCCCCGAGGACGAGGAAGCAGCTGACGAGCAGGACCTTGTCCGCCAGGGGATCCAGGATCCCGCCGAGCCGGCTCTGCCAGCCGAATTGCTTCGCCAGGAAGCCGTCGAGACCGTCGGAGATTCCCGCCGCGGCGAACAGAAGGAGCGCCCAGCCGAACTCGTGAATCAGCAGCAGGTAGACCACCGGAATCACCGTGATCAGTCGCACCACGCTGATAATATTCGGCAAATCGCTAAGCTTCATGAACCGGCTCCGGCACCTCCATGGATCGACGCGTGATGCTAGCGCCTGAGATACCGGTCTGTCCAAGTCTGCCGGCAGCCGGCCCCTTGCAAGCCGTTGGTCCGCTCCGGCGCATCTCGCGCCGCGACCGGGCCGGCGGACAAGGCGACACGGCGTCGACCACCGAGCGTCGACCGATGCGACACCCGACCCTTCCCCCGGGCTGGTAGAATCGCGCAACACCTCGCCGCCGGAACCGGAACCAGAGCCAAAGAATGACCAAAGACTCCGACCAGACGCCGCCCGGTCCGGGCCTCAGCTACCGGGACTCGGGGGTCGACATCGACGCCGGGGCAACCCTCGTGGAGCGCATCAAGCCAATGGCCGCGGCCACCTTTCGTCCGGGCGTAATTACCGGGCTCGGCGGGTTCGGCGCGTTGTTCGAGCTGCCCTTGGAACGCTATCGCCAACCCGTGCTGGTGTCCGGTACCGATGGGGTTGGGACTAAGCTGAAGCTTGCCATCCAGCTCGGACGGCACGACACGGTCGGTATCGATCTGGTCGCCATGTGCGCCAACGATATCCTGGTCAGCGGCGCCGAGCCCCTGTTCTTTCTCGACTATTACGCGACTGGACGCCTGGACGTGGACGTGGCCGCATCCGTCGTGTCCGGCATCGCGCGCGGCTGCGAGCTCGCCGGGTGTGCCCTGACCGGTGGCGAAACGGCGGAGATGCCGGGCATGTACGCCGATGGGGACTACGACCTTGCCGGATTCTGCGTCGGTATTGCCGAGAAGACGGACCTGATCGTACCCGAGCGCGTGCGACCGGGCGACGTGCTGATCGGGGTAGCCTCGTCGGGCCCCCATTCCAACGGCTATTCGCTGATTCGCCGGGTGATCGACGTCGGCGGAGCGGATCTCGACGCGACGTTCGATGGCGCGTCCATCGCCGAGCGACTGCTCGCGCCGACGCGGATCTATGTCAAGTCGGTGCTGCCGCTGACCCGGACCATGCGGGTCCACGCCCTGGCACATATCACCGGGGGCGGACTCACCGAAAACCTGCCGCGGGTGCTGCCGCAGGGCACCCGAGCGGTCGTGGACCTCGCGAGCTGGCGCCGTCCGGCGGTGTTCGACTGGATCCAGAAAACCGGCGGCATATCGGAGCCGGAGATGCTGCGCACCTTCAACTGCGGCGTCGGCATGATCGTGTGCGTGGACGCGGCGGATGCGGATCAGGCGCTGCGGTTGTTGCACGAGGCCGGCGAGGAGGCCTGGATGTTGGGGCGGGTCGAGTCCGACGAGGGCCCGCCAAGCGTGGTCTTCACCGGCGAGCGCGCGCATGGCTGATCAGCCACTCTCGGTGGTGGTGCTGATCTCGGGGGGCGGCAGCAACCTTCAGGCATTGATCGACGCCCGCGATCGCGGCGAGCTGCCAATTCGGATCGTGGCGGTGATCAGCAATCAGCAGAGCGTCCAGGGACTCGAGCGAGCGCGGCGCGCGGCGATCCCGACCGAGGTGCTGAGCCACCTCGCGTTCCCGGATCGCGAGCACTACGACGAGGCGCTCGCGGAGCTGATCGACCGCTACCAGCCGGGGCTCATCCTGCTGGCGGGTTTCATGCGCATCCTCACCCCGGGATTTGTGGCGCGGTACCCGGGCCGAATGCTCAACATCCACCCTTCCCTGCTGCCTAAGTACCGCGGGTTGCATACCCACCAAAGGGTCCTTGACGCCGGCGAGACAGAACACGGCGCAAGCGTCCACTTCGTTACCGCGGAGCTGGACGGAGGTCCGGTGATCATCCAGGCACGGGTACCGGTGCTGGCCGGCGACAACGCCGAGTCACTCGCGGCTCGGGTGCTGATTCGGGAGCACATCATTTATCCCACCGTCGTGGGTTGGTTCGCACAGGGTCGGTTGCGGCTCGGCGAGGACGGTCTGCCGTGGCTCGACGGGGTGGCGATGGGGACGCCGAAACGGCTCGATTTCGAGGAAGGGAACGGGTGAGACGCGCCAGCGGGGATTGGCAGGATCGCGCCGCTACCGGATCAGCCGATCAGTGCTCGCACTTGTCGAGCTTCTCGCGCGCTCCGGGCAGGACAGACAGCAGGAAGGTCGATATCAGCACCAGCGGCGCGAGCACCATCAGCACCAGGGCCAGTAGGGTGACGATCTGCTGCACATGGGCCACGGCGGGCACCACATACCTCGCCGCCAGGAACAACAATACTGCCGCGACGAAGAAGATCGCGGAAACGGCCACGCCATCGCGCATGGTCTTGCAGCCGAGAATCAGCAGCCCGCGCGGCATCAAAACGCCCTCCTGCTCGTGACCGCCAATCCGTCGCGGATTATGGCCGGTTGTTCTTTACCTCGGCCGGCATGCTCGACGGCCGATGACGGGCGTTAGCCCGATTCCTTACCGGATCCTCGCGCTACCGGGCCGCCCGTCCCCGTGGTCGAGGCCGCCATCATCTTCTGGAACATGTCCCAGGAGGCAAATGCGCCGGTGAGGTAGGGCTGGAACAGCTTGATCGGGTCGTAACCCTCCGCCCCCATCGTCATGCGCTCGCGGATGTCGTCCATCATTTGGCGCTGAAAGGCCTCCACGTCCGGAAGACCGAACAGCTTGCGCATCTCCTCCGGGGTGACATCGACGTTAACCGTAATATTCATTGACGTTTCCCAAGGGACGGAGCAGCTCGCTCCCACATACCCGCACTCTGGACGACGCGCTGTCTCAAATCAAGCCGTGGACTTTGTTCAATGGCGACTCGCCCGCGGCACCGGCTCGGCCGGCGCGGGGTCATCCACGGCCAGCGTCTGGCGCACGCGCCGGCCGAACAGAACACAGGCGCGCTCGAAGGCAGTGCGTGCTTCGCGCGCGTTCCATTCCCATTCCGAGGGGTGCGCGGATATTTCGAACTGCCAATGCCCGGTGATCAGAATGGTGCCGATGCGCACCTCGAGCGTCCAGTCGTGCCACACTACCTCTGGCTTTTCCTCCTCGACGAACTCCTGCTCGGCGAGTCGGGCATAATTCCCCGCACTGTCGTCCATCGCGACCACGTCGGATTGAACCAGCGTATCATCGATGCAGCTGCTCCATCCGGTATGCACCGTGCTCGCCGTATTCATCAGGGCGTGGATCAGCAACGTGGGTGTGAGGACCAGCGACAAGGGTGTCTCCCAGTCCGGCTCGGCGTCTTGTTCTTGGTTCATGGCAGGTCCTGTTTCCGTACGGTCCCGACCGCGCTCGGGATGCTCGCCAGTGTAAAGGGCGCCTCCCCGGCGCGACAACGCGACCGCGCGAAAAGGCCGTACCGATGGGGTGCAGAATGGCCTCATTCTCCGCTTGACCGAATGTTGTACTAGGTAAATTGACGATGCGAGTAGCGATCTTTTCGGATGTGCAGGGGAATCTTCCGGCGATGGAGGTAGCGGTGGAGGCGATCCTTGCCCGCGATCCCGACCTGGTCGTGATGGCGGGCGATCTGGTGAATCGCGGACCGAGCAGCCTGGAGTGTCTGGAGCTCTTTGATCGCCTGCGTCACGAACGGGGTTGGCTCCCGGTGCGCGGCAATCACGAGACCTGGGTGATTCGCTGCGGCCGCGAGGCACCGCGCTCAAGCATCGAGGCCGACATGCGTCGATTCGCGGACTGGACCTACCATCAGGTGGCGCCGCGTATCGACGCCCTGAGCGACTGGCCGGACCACCTGTGCTTCCATGGCGGGGACGACCAGAGCTGGGTCCACGTCACCCACGGTACGATGGCGGGGAATCGGGACGGCGTCACCGCGAGCGTGCCCGACGAGGTTCTGCGCGAACGCCTGCCCATGGATGTCGCGCTGTTCGTCACCGCACATACTCATCGCCCTCTGGAGCGCCGCATCGGCGCAACCACGGTCCTCAACGTAGGCTCGGTTGGGTCGCCGTTCGACGGCGATGTACGGGGGAGCTATGCGCTGCTGGAATCACGCCAGGGGCGTTGGCAGCACGAGATTGTTCGCTTCGACTACGACCGAGTGCGTGCCGAGCGCGACTTCCATACCTCCGGCTTCCTAGAAGGCGGTGGCCCGATGACCGGCATCCTGTTCGAGGAATGGCGGCAGGCGCGTCTGCTGATGCCCCTCTGGCGCCGCAGCCACGAACCCGCCGTCCTCGCGGGCGAGCGTCCGCTCGCGCTCGCGGTGGGCGACTTTCTCGCCGGGGTCGACCAAGGTTAGCGACCGGCCGATCCGGACTCGTCGAAACGCGCCCGAAAGATCCGCCCTCGGGGCGGTTGGTATCTCGGTCTCGGGAAACCGATTTACTGCGTTTCCCGTCCGGGACATGGATGGCGCGGCATTTCAAGCGTCAAGCGTTTGAAACTCGAGCCGCGTGGAATTCGGGTCTCTCGGACCGCGAGCCGATTTGAATGCCGGAAAGGCATTTGATCAGCGCTTCCTAGCAAATATCGTCGATCAGACCGACGCGCCGCTGTAGCCGGCACAACCAGCTCGGGGCGTGTCGGTTGAGCAAGAAGACGCCGATCCCGCTGAGCATCAAGCCCAAGAAGACGATCGGCACCCACGCCGAGCCAACGAGCACGTGCGCCCCGTAAACCAGGGTCGCGAGGAGCAGGAATACGGCGGCGGATCCCAAACCAAGTATCAACGGCATCATGACGATTCTCCGGATGACTACGATGTGAAGTATATTAGTTGTTACTTATAGAAAAGCAAGCTACAAGCTAGTCAGAGGCGCCATTTTTGTTGCAAAAACACCCGCGCGTAACAGGTTGAAACTTTTTTATCACGCGCTCGGAGACAACAAACATTGGCCTTACGCCGGCAAGCGGCGGCATCCATCGCAAGAACTTCAAGGGAGCCGCCGAAATTGCAACAAGTTGTAACGGTGCGACCGCCGCGCGGAGAAACGGCGCATCCAACGGCTTCGGCACCGTCCCGCCCTGGACCGAGTCAAGCGACCGCAAACCGAAGGTGCGTGAATTCAGTACGTTTACTACTTGTCCAAACCGAGTAGGGCGCTACCATGGAAAGCGCCAATCCATCGTTTTGGGTGACTGCGCAACACAATGACGACTGGAAACAACTCTGCCCTCGCCTACGCACGCCGCTTGGTTATTGCCGATTCGGCGGCGCCCAAGCCACTCCAACGCCTAATCGAGCACTCGGACGTACGCTTCAACGGTCAACGCCCTTGGGACATCCAAGTCCGCGATCCGGAAATGTTTCAACGGGTCATGCGCCACGGATCTCTGGGGTTTGGCGAGTCCTATATGGATGGCGGCTGGGAGAGTGAGCGACTCGACGAGACCTTCACGCGTCTACTCGACGCCCGCCTCGACCGCCATCTCAACCGATTGGTTCGACTGCAGTTTCTCGGCGCGCTTCTGAAAAACAAGCTGACCAACCGCCAGTCGCGCAAGCGCGCCTTCCAGGTCGGCGAACGTCACTACGACATCGGCAACGACGTCTACCGGGCGATGCTCGATCCGACCATGAGCTATAGCTGCGGCTATTGGGAACGCGCCGACAACCTGGCGGACGCGCAGATCGCGAAGCTTCGGCTGGTGTGCGACAAGCTCGCACTGGAGCCCGGAATGCGCCTGCTGGACGTCGGCTGCGGTTGGGGTGGACTGGCGCGCTTTGCCGCGGAGCACTACGGCGTGCAGGTCCACGGCATTACGATCTCGCGCGAGCAGCTTGCCCTGGCGCGGGAGCGTTGCACCGGATTGCCGATCACGTTTGAGCTGAAGGACTATCGCGATCTACGGGGGCATTACGATCGCGTTGTCTCGGTGGGCATGTTCGAGCACGTCGGACCGAAAAACTACCCCGCCTACTTCGGCGCGATCGATCGGGTCATGTCGGACGACGGGCTGTTTCTGCTGCACACCATCGGCAACTACGACACCACCCACGCCACCGACCGGTGGATCGACCGCTACATCTTCCCCAACGGAAAAATCCCTTCCGCACCTCAGATCACGACTGGATTTCAGGCCCGGTTCATCCTTGAGGACTGGCACGCCTTCGGGCAGGACTACGATCGCACCCTAATGGCCTGGTGGCACAACTTCGAGGCCGCATGGCCAACGCTGGCCGCGCGCTACGACGAGCGTTTCTACCGGATGTTCAAATATTACTTGAGCTCATGCGCGGGTTACTTTCGATCCCGCCAGGGACAGATCTGGCAGCTCGTGCTGACCAAGCTCCAACGGCGCGCTCGCTATCGCTGTATTCGCTAAGAAATACTGATCAAATGCCGTCCCGGCATTTGATCAGCTCACGGTCCGAGAGGCGCGACTCCCGGACCGCTCCATTTTGAAGCCCTTAAGTGCTTGAAAATGCCGGGCCATCCCTGGCCCGGACGGGAAACGCTTTCATCAGCGTTTCCCTAACACGACGGGTGGGTGCAGTGCCGCCGGAACCGGGTCACAATGACCGCATTTTCGCCGGCGGGATCGACCCATGTCCGAGTCCGACAGCCTCCACCGCTTTCTGTTCGAGAACACGGGTATCCGCGGGACCCTGGTGCAGCTCGATGCGAGCTGGCGCGCGGTGCTCTCCGCGCATGCGTACCCCGAGACCGTGCGCGACCTGTTGGGTGAGGCGCTGGCCGCGGTCTCCCTGCTCGCCACCACCATCAAATTCGATGGGTCACTGATCCTGCAGGCGCGGGGCGCGGGGCCAATCCGTACCCTGGTGGCCCAGTCGACCAACCGCAGGACGGTGCGCGGCCTGGCACGCTGGGAGGGTGAGGTCCCGGCGGCGGGCGACCTCGAATCCCGTTTCGGGGTGGGCCACCTCGTGCTTACTATCGAGCGGCGGCGCGCCGAGCCCTACCAGGGCATCGTCCCCCTCCGCGGCCGGTCCGTCGCGGAGGCCATCGAGCACTATTTTTCGGACTCCGAGCAGTTGCCCACCCGCCTGTGGCTGACCGCGAACGCCGATCGCGCGGTCGGTTTGCTGCTGCAACGCCTGCCGTCGGACTCCGAAAGCGACGATTGGACGCGGGTCGAGCTGCTGGCCGACACGTTAACGCCCCAAGAGCTCGCCGATCTGCCGAGCACCGAGCTGCTCCATCGGCTGTTCAACGAGGAAACCCTGCGGGTCTTCGACTCCGAGCCGATGGCCTTTCGCTGTGGCTGCTCCCGCGGCCGCATCGAGGATACGCTGCGGGCGCTCGGCGAGGCGGAAGTCGAATCCATCGTCGCGGAGCAGGGTGTGGTCGAGGTGACCTGCGAGTTCTGCAATCGCTCGTATCGACTCGATGCCGTGGATGCGCAGCAGTTGTTCGTGGAAACTACGCGCCACACGCCGCCGCCGGCCCGTCAGTAGCGTTTGACGGCGACTTCCGCATTCGCCCGCGAGCTACGCGGCATCGTGGCTCAACCGCGCCTTTTGGGGATCACCCATGGATGTCATGCTTCTACGGCTCCAGCCCCTGCTGGGACTAGCCCTAATCGTCGGCGCGGCCTGGTTGCTGAGCGAGGACCGGCGCGCGGTGCGGCCGCGGCTGATCGTCGCCGGTCTCGGACTCCAGTTGTTGTTGGCGCTGCTGTTGTTCGAGCTGCCGCCGGTGCAGGACCTGTTCGCCGCGCTCAACGGCGCCGTGCTCGCACTCCAGCGCGCCACCCAGGATGGAACCGAGATGGTCTTTGGATTTCTCGGCGGGGGCGCCACCCCCTATGACCAGACCTACCCGCAGAACAGCTTCGTCCTAGCCTTTCGCGCACTGCCCCTGATCCTGGTGATCAGCGCCCTCTCCGCCCTGCTCTTTCACTGGCGAGTCCTGCCGGTGATCGTGGGCGGCTTCGCCTGGCTGTTGCGGCACACCCTGGGAACCGGCGGCGCGCTCTGGCTCGGCGCGGCGGCCAACGTCTTCGTCGGGATGACCGAGGCGCCGCTCCTGTTCCGCCCCTACCTCGCGGCCATGCATCGTTCGGAGCTGTTCGGCCTCATGACTTGCGGTATGGCGACCATTGCCGGCACCGTGATGGTGCTCTACGCCGGCGTGCTCGGTCCGATCATCCCGGATGCGATGGGACACATCATCACCGCCTCCCTGATCAGCGCGCCCGCGGCCCTGATGATCGCCGGCATTCTGGTGCCGGATCGAGGCGTCGCGGACGGCGCACCGGTCGCCATTGAACGGCAGGCCAGCGGGGCGATGGACGCCATCACCCGGGGCGCGCTCGAGGCGATCCCGCTGTGGCTCAACATAATCGCCATGCTGATCGTGATGGTCGCCTTGGTAAGCCTGGTCAACCAAATCCTGGTATGGCTCCCGGCGCTGAATGGCGAGCCATTGACCGCGCAGCGGCTGCTCGGCTGGTTGATGGCGCCCGTGGTTTGGCTGATCGGGATCCCCTGGGCCGAGGCGTCCACCGCCGGCGCGTTGATGGGCATCAAGACCGTGCTCAACGAGCTCGTCGCCTACCTGGCGCTGGCCGAGCTGCCCGCCGAGGCCCTGAGCCCACGCAGCCGTCTGATCATGACCTACGCCCTGTGCGGATTCGCCAATCTGGGCAGCCTCGGGATCATGATCGGCGGACTCGGCGCGATGGCCCCCGAGCGCCGGGGCGAGATCGTCTCCATGGGCATGAAGTCGATCCTCGCGGGAACCCTGGCTACGCTTATGACCGGGGCGGTCGCGGCGCTGCTGATCGCCTAGTGAAATGCTGATTTAAAGCGCTTCCCGTCCGCGCCGGGGATGGCTCGGCATCTTTGAGCGCTGTAAGCGATTGAAAACGCAGCGATCCAAGAGCTCCGCATCTCGGACCGCAAGCAAAACAACTGTCGGGAATGCATTTGATCGGCTTTCTTGCCTCTAGACCGCACCAGCCGCGTGGAACGATCGGCGGGCTAGATCGATGTCGGAATGTAGACGTAGGCGTTGGGGACCCCGGCCTTCTCGATTCTGATCACCTGAGGCTCGTAGAATCTGCCCAGAACCACGGTTTCGCCCGCCGGGAACATACCGATGCGGATCTGGTTCGAAGTGACCGCGTAGCTTCCGCTGCCGGCTGGCATTGCCAAGCTGACGGTGCAGGGCTGAGTGGCGCAGCTACCCGTCTCGCCCGGCCGAATCGTGATCGCGATTGCGCCGCTTGGGTCTTGCTTGATCGGCCCGCAGGCGGCAACGAATACGCCGGCGGCGAGCACGGCTACCAGCAGAACGGATCCAGATGCAGCGGCCGGGATCTTCCGGGGGGGCTGAGATTGCATGGCCTTTTCCTCTAATCGTCGCGAACCTCGGACCTATATGGAGCCGGTTGGACCAACCGGTATCCCCCACCGCCCGTATCGTTGAAATAGGCGCCGGACCACCGCCGCGCCGTGGCCGGTCGCTCCCGCTCCGCCTTCCTTTGGTCCCGTGTCCTTCAGTCGCCGCTGCTACACTCTTGCGGTGCGCAATCGAGCAGGCGAGCCGCCAGGCCGCAGCGCGGAGCCGGCGCATGGTTCGCTACCCTTTCGTACCCCGCCGGCGGTGCCGAGCGGCAGCAATTCCCGAGCCGGACCCGATGGCAGAACAACGACCCATAAGACCCTTTCGCCTGGTGCGCCACTTCGGAATGGCCAGCCTCATTGCGGTCTTCGCGATCGCCGCGCTGGTGGCATTCAGCTATCGCGAGATTTCGATCGCCACGATCACCGAGATGGGCGAGCACATGAACCTGCATCTGGCGCAGGCCGCCTTGAATTCACTGCGGCCGGAGTTGTCGCAGTTTCTTTCCGGTGTCGCCGATGCGCCGCCGGAAGCCCTGGGCGACAGCCATGCACCCGAAATCCTGGTAACCAACCTGCGACGGTTGGTCGACAATACGGCCATCGTGCGAGTCAAGCTCTACAACCGCTTGGGGGTGGTCGTGTACTCGACCAAGGCCGACCAGATCGGCAACCGCCAGCATGACAACCCTGCGGTGATCAAGTCCTTGGTGGGCGAGCCCGCGAGTAAGCTGGTCTACCGCGACACATTCAACTATTTCGACCGGGAAACGGCCGACGACAACCTCATACAGAGCTATTTGCCCGTTCGCGGCGGTAAATCCGGCGTCATTATCGGCGTTTTCGAGATCTACACCGACGTCAACGACCTCGTAAAACACTCCCAGTATACCCAACAGCTTCTTTTTCTGTTGGTGCTTGTTCTGTTCGTCGTGCTTTTTGCCGTGCAGTTCGCCATCGTCTGGCGCGCGGGGGGTATTCTCGATCGCCAGGAGGTCATTATCCGCGATCGCGCCAGGACACTGGAGCTTCTTTCCGCTCAGCTATTGACGGCTCAGGAAGACGAGAAGAAGCGGATCGCGCACGTCCTGCACGAGGACATTGCGCAAACACTCGCCGCCTTGAAGCTGCGGCTCGAAGTGACCGCCAGTACCGCCCGTAAGACGAATCGGCGCGCGGAGGACAAGGAGATGGCGATCCTGCTGCACGCCCTGCAGGACGCCATTCGCGACACGCGATCACTCGCCGTGCGCTTACGACCCACTACACTGGATGATTTCGGCCTGATCCCGACGCTCGACGCACTCCGGGACGAGCTTCGCGAGATGTTCCCGCAATTGCACATCGAGACTCGATTCGTCACCGCCGACAACGATATACCCCGTCCACTGCAAACCATCCTCTATCGGATCATCCAGGACGTCCTCGATAGCCTTGCCCGGCAAAGCGACGACGACCAATGGCTGGTCGTCGGATTGCAGCGTACGAATTCGGGGATCGAGCTTTCGATCTGCGAGCCCGACGTCGACATTGGCCCGGCGTCCGACAACGAGCCGCTGGCCCCCCCTTTTACGCTAATGAAGGAGCGTGCACTGCTGTCCGGGGGCGACTTCCGGCGGCAGACCACCAAGGACTGCCCGCGCGCAAACGTCGCCTACTGGCCGAGCTAATCGGGTTCGAGAGCGCCGGGTTCTTTAGACAATGTCGGGAAGGCGGTGCCGCCCGCCAGGGGCGGCACCGAACGAGGCTTACTGTCGTCGATAGACGAAGCTCACCGACTTGCTGGCGCCCCCAGCGATGGTACCCAACGTATAGCCGATGCGACCGACGTAGTCGTCCGGCACCGCCGGCTCGATTCCGGTCACGTCGCACTTTGCGGCCGTGGCCCCGCCCTGCGGATCCCACCGGGTGGCGTACTCGATACGCGTCGCATGGGCAGTGCCTATCGCCTTCGCATAGAGCTGGAGCGCGTGCCCGGTAGGCCCTTGGGTACCCCAAACGCTGTCGAGCGTACGGTCATAGACATCGTCGAGATCCGTGTTGTCGATGTCGCCGTTGTAGTAGCGCGCGAGCTTCACGTTCGCAATCGCGGCCGTCGTCAGGTTCTTCACCGTCATGGTTACGGTGAGGTCCTTCTCGGCGGTATCGACACCGAACGCCTGGGTAAGCTCGAATTTGCCGTCGATGGTCTTGCGCACAATGGTGAGCGGCAGCGTCCCGGGTCCACCCGGTTGGTTGACGGTCGGCACCCTGAACCCGGCCCCATCCACACCGGCGTCGTACCCGTGGACGGTCCCGGTGCCGCTGCACAATGCATAGCCTTCCTTGTTGTCGGCTAGCACCGATAGCTGCTGGTAGCCGCTCGGGGACTGGAATTCAGACAGCGTGCCGTCGGTGTTGACGCAGGCCTTCATATAGGCCGCGCCGGTGCCGCTTTCGAAGCAGTTCGGCGCGGCAGTGCTACAGATGTCGCGGCAGTCGCCGGCGACGCAGCTAAGCGTCGCGTTGTAGGGCAGCGTCGAGTTGCTACCCCATTCACCGACGAGAATCGCATGAATACCGGGTTGTTCAATCGTATAAGTGGCAGAAGCGGCGGCGGCGTTATAGGGGCATGAAACCAGAGTTCCATCTGGTCGATATAGGCAAAACTGCGGGGATCCTAAGCCCGTTCGGGTAATCTGAACGTTCCAGGTGCTCACGCCGCAGACGTTGAAGTAAAAGAGGTCAATATCACCGATCGGATTGATCTCATCCGCCAGTAAATCGCCGCTCTTCATAGCCGTGGCATTGGCTGACGGTGGGACAACGCGCTCGAGCGAAAGGGTGTACTCCATTACGGCGTTGTTATAGGTCACGGCAACTAGAATAGACCAAGTGCCCGTCTGATCGACGGAGAGATCCAGAGCGGGCGCTTGGTAGACGCTGTACGCGCTTCCGGCGACGGTTCCATCCGGCCGATAGACTGTGAACGACGGGTATCCGCCGCTACGATGGGTTACCTGGATATGCGTCGTTGTTCCTGCTGCTCCAGTGAATTTGAAGGTATCGCTATCACCGACCGCCTCGATCGAGCACAGCAGCGGATTTCCGTATGTGACGCTATAGGGCTCGGCGCCGCTGCAGGCCGCACCCTCCACCACCCCGACGGCCGATAACGGCAGCCCCAGGAGCAACAGCCCCGTGCCGCCCACCAGCAAACCAACAAGTCTCCGGATCCGGTCCTTGACCAGCCCGAATGCGTTCATGGTCTTTACCTACCCCAGTGAATGTTTTGTTCTCGGCGAGTCCGGGCCCCCTGGCCCGTCGCCTACGCCGGACGGCGGGACGCGGCCCATCGTTCGGCGTGCACGTGGATTCTAGTCTTTCCGTAAAGTTTGTCTGGGTTTTTGTCACGAACCGTGCGCTGCGTCGTGCGCCTCGATTCGCCGGCGGTGACCACCGTAACGGCAAGTCGGGTATGCTCGCCTCCCAGCCCCCGGCGCAGGCCCTGGCCCGTGCCGACAGGCACTGGCCGCGTCTAGCCCCAGCCAATTGCGAGGAGTCATCTTGGACAACGAGCACAGCGATCCGCGACGGCCGGTTCACGCCTATCTCAACCCCGGTTTTCTCAAGAGCGCGGGCGCGCGGGCGTTGCGCATGCTCTCCGAGTATCTGGAGCCGCTGTCGCGCTTCGAGCGCTTCAAGGTGGACGACACCATCGTGTTTATGGGCAGCGCGCGGATCCTCCCGGCAGAGCGGGCGCAGCGCGAGCTGGAGGCCGCCGAGCGCGACGGTGGAGATCTGGAGCGCGCCCAACGCCGGGTCGCGCTTTCCCGCTACTACGAGGACGCCCGCGAGCTTGCCTTCCGGCTCACCCAGTGGTCGAAGACACTCGACGACCCGGAACGGCGCTTCGTGGTGTGCACCGGCGGCGGACCGGGGATCATGGAGGCGGCGAACAGGGGCGCGTCCGAGGCGCGGGGCGTGAACGTGGGGCTGACCATCTCGCTGCCGTTCGAGGAATTCGACAACCCGTACATTACCCGCGAGCTATCGCTGCACTTTCATTACTTTTTCATGCGCAAGTTCTGGTTCGTCTACCTGGCAAAGGCCGTGGTGGTCTTTCCCGGCGGATTCGGCACGCTGGACGAGCTGTTCGAGGTCCTGACCCTCTTGCAGACGCGCAAGATCACCAAGCATCTGCCGGTAGTGCTGTTCGGCACGTCCTACTGGGAGGGGGTGGTCGACTTCCAGGCGCTGATTCGCGATGGCATGATCGATGCCGCCGACACCGCGCTCTTCCACCACACCGACTCGGTGGACGACGCCTTTGAATTCCTGACCAAGCGGCTGAGCGAGCATGCGCTGACCGAGCGCGGGGCGATTTTGTAATTACAGTCGTAGGGTGGGTCAAGCGAAGCGGACCCACCAGGGCCACGACGATCGGCGGGTACGCCGGGAAACGCTGAAATCAACGTTTCCCGAGGCCGGAGCGGCCTCCCCCAGACGCGCCGACGCTAGCCCACCGTCACGGCCCGCAACTCGGTCAACCGCAGCGGGGTGATGTCGTCGACCATCGGCCTTCGCCTCGATCCCCGATCGTTCGGCATCAGCTCCAATAGCCGCTCCATAAGCTTGGAGCGCAGATCATGCAGCTCCTCCAGTCTCGCCAGGGCCTCAGGGGCGCGGCCCCGGCGCCGAATCTCCAGCAGCTCCAGCGCCAGCGCATGCATCCGCTGGTGCAGGGCGTCGACCGCTTGGAAGGCCGGTCGAGCACCATAGCTGGCGCGTCCCGCCGTATGTAGCCACCGGCCGAAGTTGCACTGACGGTGGTCCAGCGGCAGCTTCGGCACCGTATCCCCGGCGAGGCAGCGGCCGAGGCTGGCGACCCAGGCGCGGTGCTCGACACCGGCATGGAGCAGAGGCAGATCCTTGCGCGGCGTCACCGGCACGTCGACCCAGGAATCCGGCTGGCGCCAGCCGATCCACCAATCCGGCAGCGCTTCGGGCGGCATCGGGCGGGCGATCCCGTAGCCTTGTGCCAAATCGCAGCCGAGCCGCAGCAGCACCTCGCCGTGCTCCAGGCTCTCCACCCCCTCGGCGATGACCTCGCGGCGGAAGGCAAGCGACAGGCCCAGCACGCTCTCGACGATGACCAAATCCTCCGGATCCACGAGCATGTCGCGCACGAAGCTCGAGTCGATCTTGAGCAGCTCCACCGGCAGGCGTTTAAGGTAGGTGAGCGAGGAATAGCCCGTTCCGAAGTCGTCCATCGCAAAGGTCACGCCGATCTCCCGGCATGCCTCGATTACGCGAGAGACCTGGGCCAGGTCCGCCAGCGCGCTGGTCTCCAGCACCTCCAGCTGCAATTGGCTGGGCGGAATGTCCGGGTGGGCCGCGAGCCGCTCGCGCAGACGCGCGGCGAAGTCCGAGTGCTGGAGCTGACGGGCGCCGACATTGACGCTCACCGGGATCTCCAGACCCAGCGCACGCCAGCGATCCATCTGGGTCAGTGCGGCCTCGATGACCCAGTCGCCCAGCTCGATGGAGAGCGGATGGTCCTCGATCATGGGCAGGAAGGTCGCGGGGAGCAGCAGGCCGCGTTGCGGGGATCGCCAGCGGATCAGCGCCTCGACCCGGATCGGACGGCCGGTGCGCATGTTCACCTCGGGCTGGTAGACGAGCGTGAATTCGCCCTCGGCCAGGGCCCGACGCACGTCTTCAATGCTCTTGTGGTGACCGCGAGCGCCACGATCCCGATCGGCGTCGAAGATGTGGTAGCAATTTTTGCCGGTCACCTTGGCCTGATACATGGCCTGATCGGCCTGACGCAGCAATTGATCCCCGTCGATCGCATCCGTGGCCTCCCCTTGCGGATAGAAGGTGACGCCGATGCTCGCCGAGACCCGCTGCACTCCGTCGTCCAACAGCACCGGCGTGCCGACCGCGGCGAGGAGCCGCGCGAGCAGAGGCCCGCAGTCGTTGCGGTCGCTGAAGTCGATCAGCACGGCGGCAAACTCGTCGCCGCCGAGACGAGCGAGGGTGTCGCCCTGGCGCAGCTCGCCCTGCATGCGCTCGGCCACGATCTCAAGCAACCGATCCCCGGCGGCATGGCCGTGGACGTCGTTGACAGATTTGAATCCATCCAGATCCAGATAGGCCACCGCCAACTGCTGGCCTCGGCGCACGGCTTGGACCATCGCCTGGTGTAGACGGTCGGCGAACAGGACGCGGTTGGGCAGCCGCGTCAGGGTGTCGTAGTGGGCGATCTGCTCCAACTGGTGATCGTGCTCCTTGAGCGCCGTGACGTCGGTCATCAACGCGACATAGTGACGGGGGCGGCCGTCCGCATCGCGCACGGCGCCTATGGTCTGCATGCTGGCGAACACCTCGCCGTCGCGGCGCCGATCCCAGATCTCTCCGGACCAATGGCCGTGCTCGGTGAGTGCGCCCCAGAGCTCGGCGAAGAAACCCGAATCGTGACGACCCGACGCGAGCAGGCGCGGATTGCGGCCAAGGACCTCCTCGCGCAGGTGACCCGTGATCTCGGTGAAGGCTTCGTTGACGTCGAGTATGTCGCCATTGGCGGCGGTGATCATGATGCCCTCGCGGGCATGGGTGAAGACGCTGGCGGCGAGGTGGAGCTGCTCCTCGGCCTGTTTGCGCTCGGTGATGTCGCGGGCCGAGCCGACGGTCCCGATGACTACGCCGTTGGTGTCGACGAAGGGCGCCTTGTGCACAGCAAGGAACGTGAGCTGGCCCTTGACGTGGCCGGATTCCTCGAAGGCGGTGGGCGCATTGCGACGCAGGGTGTCGGCGTCACTGTCCCCGCAGGTGGTATCGAAGGTATGCCAAAGCGGGTTGTCGGGATGGGTGGCGCGCGCTCGGTCGCCGAAGAATCGATCGCCCTTGCCGACCGGCTCCTCGGTATCGCTCGTGCACAAGAGCTGCTCGCAAATCGCCGTGTTGGCGAACAGATAGCGGTTCTCCAGATCCTTCGCCCAGATCATGTCCGGGACGTTGTCGCACAGCAGCCGCAGCATGGCCGCCAGATCGCGGGCGCGCGTTTCGCTCAGGCGATGGGCTTCCTCGCTCGCCTTGCGCGCCGTGGTGTTCATCGAGGTGCCGACCATGAGCAGCGGGATGCCGTCCGCCCCGCGCTCGACGATGCGCCCGCGGGTCTGTATCCATTGATACTGGCCGGCGCGGTTCGCGATGCGGTATTCGACATCGAGGATCGGGTCGCCCGGCCGCCGCATCCGCACCATCTCCCGGCGCATCCGCGGACGATCGTCGGGATGCATTCGCGCCACCCACGCGCCGACGCTGTCGAGCGTGGTGTCGGGCTCCAGGCCCAGAATGGGGAGCATCGCCGGATCGTAGCTCAACCGGCCGGTCGCGACCTCCAACTCCCCAAAGACGATCTGGGTCACCTCCACCGCCAGACTCATGCGATGCTCGGTACGTTTTCGATCGGTGATGTCGCGCGCATAGCCTACGGTTCCGATGACGCGGCCGTCGATCCGCACGGGCGTCTTGTAGGTCTCGTACCAGCGGCGGACGCCGCCGATTTCGATCGGCTCCTCGACACTGATCGGCTGGCCTTTCTCCAACACGGCACGGTCGTAGGACCGGTACGGATCGGCGAGGTCCGCCGGAAAGAGGTCGAGATCGGACTTGCCGATCAACGACTGCGGGGAGGGCCAGCCGACATTGTCCGAGAAGACCTGATTCACCGCCAGGAAGCGGCTTTGCTCATCCTTGATCCACACCATGAAGGGGAAATGATCCAGCAGCGCCCGCTGGTACTCGGCCTCGACCAGTCGTTGGTGCAGCGAGACATCCTGAAAACAAAACAGACGCCCCCAATCGCGATCGATATGGAGTGCGCGGGCCTGGAACGAGAACACACGACCATCCTTGAGGCGCAGGTTCTCGTTTGACTCTGTACCGGCTTGAGGGAGGCGCCCGATCAGGGTCCGGAAGGTTTCGGGGTCGCGCAATTGCGCGCAAACGTGATCGACCAGGCAGGATTGGTTGCACAGACCCGCCTGCCCGGGCGGGATGCCCCACAACTCGATGATGCGTTGGTTGAGCATCAGCACCTCGCCGCCGCGGCCGACCATCGCGATGCCCTCGTCGATGGATTCCAGGGCCGCCCGCAGGCAGCCATCGGCGCGATCCAGACTCGCGGACAGGTGCTCCTGGCGCTGCCGGGCGATCTCGCGCAGCAGGTGGCCCAGCAAAGCCAATGTCGGCGCCCCGATAACCGCCAAGCAGACCGTGCCGGTGAGCAGATAATCGAAGCTGACCCTGCCCGTGAGGATCAGACCCATGAGCGCGACGACCAGGAACATCGGAACGGCGCAGAGCAGGGTGCCGGCGACGACGAGCCGTGCGAGACTCCACTCTTCGACGGGTTGCGACAGCGGGATCATGGTTGCACCTCCTTGTGCGACGGCGAGGTCCGCGATTATGCAGACGGCTCGCACCGCCGACCCGCTCTCCCCGCCCCGGCGTAGAGCGCCGTTGATCGACGTTCCACTAGACTAATCGGCGTCTCGCCCGACGAACGTGACCGGTTGCTTCGAACACGCAACTGAACGTTTATCGAGTGCGTCTAGGGTACGAATCGGTGTTTTCAGTCATCCAGGGTCGAGAGGTACGCGAACACATCCCTCAGCTCGTCCACGCTGAAGCTCGCGAGCAAGTCGTCGTCGGGGTCGTCCGGGTCGTGGATGCGCTGGCGCCGATTGTACTTCTCCACCTGGCGCTCGAGATAGTTGGTGTACTGCCCCGCCAGCATCGGCACCCCCTGCCCCACCTTGCCCATGCCGTCCGCGCCGTGACAGGAACCGCATTCGCGGCGATAAATCTTCTTCCCGGCCGCAACGTCGCCGGGGGTCGGAGGGATCTGGATGACCCGCTTGGAGTCCAGCAGCCGCTGATAGGCGTCGAACCCCGGCGCCGACTCGTCGGCGGGCGGCAGCTTGCTCGGTAGCTGCATGCCCGCCAGATAGACGGCGATGTGGGCGATGTCCTCGTCCGGCATCTGGCGATGATCCACGTACTCGACCATCGCCAGATTCTTGCGCTCGCGCGAGCGAAACAGCAGCAATTGTCGGGCGATGAAGGACGCCGGCATGCCGGCCAGCCGAGGGTACTCGCCCTCCTTGCCGCCCTGGCCAAACTCACCGTGACAGCCGGCGCAGACCTCGTTGATCTCGAATCCCATTTCCGGGTCGGCCGCATCGAATGGAATGGCCGAGAGCGGATCCGCGGCGGCGGCTCCAGGGTCCGCGAGGATGCCGCCGCACAGCACAAGGCACAGGCTCGCCGCCAGCGTTGTCAAGCTGGTTGCCATCCGCCGCGCCGCGCGTCGTCCAATCACGCGGTCAGGCGCGCATACAGCAACGGAAGCCGCGACGGCAGCTCCGCCGGACGGCGGATCACCACATAGCCGCCGCTGCCGAACAGGTGTGGCAGGTAGTCGTTGCCGTCCGGGTCGATGGTGACGCAGAACGGCTCCAAACCTTGTCCGCGCGCCTCTTGGACCGCGTGGCGGGTGTCTTCGATGCCCCAGCGGCCCTCGTACTTGTCGAGATCGTTGGGCTTGCCGTCGGTGAGGATCAGCAGCAGTCGACGCGTGGCGGGCTGGCGCGCGAGCCCTTTCGCCGCATGCCGGATGCCCGCGCCCAACCGGGTGTAGTAGCCCGGCTTGATGGCGCCGATGCGGCCGCGCACCAAGGGTCCGTAGCGCTCGTCGAACCCCTTCAGACGGTGCACCCTGATGGGATCTCGGCGCCGCGAGGAGAAGCCCAGCATCGCGAAACGGTCGCCGGTGGCCGCCAGGCTTTCGCCGAACAGGAGCAGGCTGTCTCGGATGGCATCGATGACCCGCCCGTGGTCGTCGATCCAGGTGTCGGTCGAGAGCGAAAGGTCTGCCAACAACAGGCACGCGAGGTCGCGCGCCCCGGTGCGCATGTCCCGATACAGCCGCCCGGGGTCGCCATGGGCGCCGGCGCGGCGGTCCGCGGCGAATCGCAGATAGGCGTCGAGGTCGATATCCTGCCCTTCGGGACGCCCGCGCAGCCAAGTGCGTGCCGGGGCCAGCGCCTGAAACTGACTGCGCAGCTGCCGGGCCGTGACCCGCAGGTGCTCGGGTAGGTCCATCGGCGGGGCGTCGGCCGCCAGCATGGCATGAATCCGGCAATGATCCGGTAGCATCCGCCGGTGTTTCCAGTCCCATTCCGGGAGCAGCTCGCCGTCGTCCAGGATCAGGTCGTCGT